>JADGQG010000095.1 GCA_017882025.1 Chloroflexota bacterium | reverse complement strand
CGGCCTCCTCGGCGGACCGGCCGCGTCGGGAGCGGACGGTTCCGACCAGACCTGAGCCTGGAGCGGCATTCGGGCCACGTCCCGGTGCTAGGCTCGGCGGCGGGTCGAGCCCAACCCGCTCCCTCGACCGCAGGAGGATGTCACCGCGTGCCACCCATCGACTTCGACCACTTCGAGGTGCTCACCTTCGACTGCTATGGGACGCTCATCGACTGGGAGGCCGGGATCCTGGCCGGGCTGCGACGCGTCCTGGAGCCGCGGGGCGTCGCGGCGGACGACGACGATCTGCTGGAGCGCTATGCCCGCCACGAGGCGGCGATCGAGGCCGGTGACTACCTCCGCTATCGAGAGGTGCTCGCGCACGCGCTGGGCGGCGTCTGCGCAGAGCTCGGCGTCGAGCCCACGGAGGAGGAGGCGGCGGCCTTCGGCCGCTCGGTGGGGGAGTGGCCCGCCTTCGCGGACTCGCCCGCGGCGCTGGCGCGCCTTGCGCGGCGTTTCCGGCTCGGAGTCATCACGAACTGCGACGACGATCTGTTCGCGGCCTCGAACCGTCGGCTGGGAGTGACATTCGACTGGGTGATCACGGCCCAGCAGGTCGGCAGCTACAAGCCGGCCCTCCGCAACTTCGAGCTCGCCTTCGAGCGGATCGGCGTGCCGCGCGAGCGCATCCTCCATGTCGCCCAGAGCCTCTTCCACGATCACGTCCCGGCCAGGCGCCTGGGGATGACCACGGTTTGGGTCGATCGACGGCACGACCGGCCCGGCAGCGGGGCAACCCTGCCGGCCATCGCCACCCCGGACCTGACCGTCCCGGACATGGCGACACTCGCCCGTCTCGCGGCGGCGCAAGCGAACGAGTAGCCGGGCGCTTCGTGGCAGCCGCGCGGCGCCGAACGCAGGCAGTCTGCCGACGGTCCGGCGTCGAGCTGGCCATCGCGCGCCGCGCTTCGGGGGGACGATCGAAAGGGCTGGGTGTCCGGGCCGAATGCGCCGCCGACGACGTCAGCTGCCCCGATCCGGGTGCCGAGCCCCGTGGTCACCGCGATCCCGACGGCGTCGGTGGAAGCCTCGATGGCGACCACGGTGGCCGAGCCCGTCGCCATGTCGGTCGTCGACATGGCCGGTTCAGACGAGTTCTTCGTGAAGATCCCGGCCGAGTGAATCACGATCACGGCCCGCGACATCGCGGATGAGGCCTCCTTCGGCGCCTGGCGGGGCGCCCACCCGGAGGAGGAGTCCGGATCATCGGCTGAGCCGATCATTCGGAGCGGTCCCGTGCTCCGAAACGCGGCGAATCGCGAGGCAGAATCAACCGAACATCGCAACATCTCCGGCACGGCTTGCGGCGCGTTTCCGCGCTCGTGGCTCCCGCATCTGATCGGCTCAACCGATATTCCCCGGCCCCCGGCCCCCGGCCCCGTCCCGGGTCCGCGTCCAATCCCGGGTCCGCGTACCGGCCCCGCGCCGCGCCGCGGCTACTGCCCGAGATTCAGGCCGCCTGCACCGAACACGTGGTCTCCTCGCGGCGTGGGGTTCGGCACCGGGCACGCAACGGTTCGGGCAGGCCCGCCCTGGCGGCGGCCCGGCTCGCGTCGAGCACCTCGCGCGCGCTCTCTTTGTCCTCGCCATGCACGGCTGCTCTGTCGCTGCTCCGTGAATGTGGCACTGCTCACCGCTCAATGAGCGGACGTGGGTCGTGTATCCACGTAGAGGGCGGCTTCGACGTCGGTCAGGTCATCCGCGCCGGTCAGGTCATACGGGCCCGAAGCAGGTCGACCGCCACCTGTCAGACTGACGGGCCCACGGACCCTCCTCCCGCGACATCCGGAGAAACTCCCCGATCATGAGCAGCACCGTCTACCTCTCCGCGAGCGGCATCGTCAGCGTCCGCGCCGAGCTGCAGCAGCTCACGGGCGTGGAGCGGCCGGTCGTCATTGCTCGAATCGCCGCCGCGCGGGAGCTCGGCGACCTCCGGGAGAACGCCGAATACGAAACGGCGCGCAAGGAGCAGTCGATCCTCGAGGGGCGGATCAAGCATCTGACCGTGCTCCTGCGCGATGCTGTCCAGATCGAGGGCTCCTCGACGAGCCACGTCAGCCTGGGCACGACCGTCACGGTGGAGGACGATCAGGGCCAGGAGACGTACACCATCGTGGGCAGCCATGAGGCCTCGCCCGCCGACGGACGCATCAGCAGCACCTCGCCCATCGGCCGGGCACTCATGGGCGGGCATGCCGGTGACACGGTGACCGTGGCCGCGCCGAGCGGTGCGTTCGGCCTGCGGATCGTGTCCCTGGCCTGACCATCGGGGGACACTCCTTCGCATGCCGGCGAACAGCGGCTGCGCGTAGCGGTTCCGCGCCCGGCAGCGAGCTTTCTCGATTTCAGGCAGCTTTCATCTTCGTTCGCGATACTGCCGGGGGCGACGACCGTTCGATCGGCGGTCGCCGAGTGATCCACGCGCGCGAGCCACGAGGCACTTGGGGGGTGTCCTGCGTCATGACTGACCAGATCGACGAGCCGCCGGGTCCCGGCGTCCGGGCGTCGTCGCGGCGGCTCGACCGCGTCGGGCAGCGGATCCGGAAGGGGGGTCTGTTCGCCGCCGGGGTGGCGGCCGCGCTCCTCGCGATCGGCCTGTACGGCGCGCTCAACCCCGGCGCACACCAGCTGACCCAGCACGATGTGAGCGACACCGTCGCCCAGGCCCTCGCCTCGCAGACCCCCGCCCCCGCCCTCTCCCAGCTCGTGTACGACGCCGTCCGACCGTCCCTCGTCCTGATCCAGACCGAGTTGCCGGGCGGGAAGGGCACGCAGAACGGCGGCCTGGGGAGCGGTGTCATCGTCGACCGGGCCGGCGACATCCTCACCTGCCTCCACGTGGTCGCCGGCGCGGACACCATTTCCCTCACGTTTGCGGACGGGACGAAATCGGCTGCCGAGATCACAGTCCGCCAGCCGGAGCATGACATCGCGGTCCTGCGGGCAAGCCAGCTGCCCGCCGACTTCGTGCCGGCGACGCTCGGCAACCCGAACGCCGTGCGAATCGGCAGCGACGCCTTCGCCGTCGGCAACCCCTTCGGCCTGTACGGCTCCATCAGCTCGGGGATCGTCTCGGGCCTGGGCCGCTCATTCCAGATGCCGAACAGCGACCAGGTCCTGCACGACCTCATCCAGGTGGATGCGGCTGTCAACCCGGGCAACTCGGGCGGCCCGCTGCTCAACCGGGATGGCCAGGTCGTCGGCATCGTCACCGCGCTCATCAACCCGACGAAGGAGGGCGTCTTCATCGGCATCGGCCTTGCCGTGCCGATCGACGTCGCGGGCGGCGCGGCCGGCCTGCCGCCGGACTAGTCAATCGCCGACCTGCGGCCGGTTGGGGTCGCGGCACAAGAGGCCCGAAGGAGGGATGCCAGTGGACGACGGGGCGAACGAGGCGCGGATCGCACCCCTGGAGCGCGTGCTCTACGAGGTCAAGAAGGTCATTGTCGGCCAGGACCACCTGCTCGAGCGGCTGGTCGTGGCCCTGCTGGCTCGCGGCCATCTCCTCGTGGAAGGGGTGCCCGGCCTGGCCAAGACGATGGCCATCAAGACGCTGGCGGCGTCAATCGGCGGCGATTTCAAGCGCATCCAGTTCACCCCCGACCTGGTGCCGGCCGACCTGATCGGCACCCGCATCTACAACCAGAAGACCGGCGAGTTCGGCACGTCCCTGGGTCCGGTGTTCACCAATCTCCTGCTGGCGGACGAGATCAACCGCGCGCCCGCCAAGGTGCAGAGCGCGTTGCTCGAGGTGATGCAGGAGCACCAGGTCACGATCGGCCGGGAGACGTTCAAGGTGCCCGATCCGTTCCTGGTCATGGCGACCCAGAACCCCATCGAGACCGAGGGTACGTACGCCCTGCCCGAGGCGCAGGTGGACCGGTTCATGCTCAAGGCCCTGGTGGGCTATCCAAGCACCACCGAGGAGTTCGTCATCGTCGAGCGGATGACGGGTCGACTGGAGGCCGTGCAGCGGGTGCTGACGACCGAGAACCTCCTCGCGCTCCAGCAGGAAGCCGACCGCGTGTATGTCGATCCGGCTCTCATCGACTACGTCGTGCGCCTGGCGGCGGCCACGCGGAACCCCAAGGCGTTCGGCATGCCGGAGCTGGCGCGCTACATCACCTACGGGGCGAGCCCCCGCGCGCCGATCAACCTGATCCTGACCGCCCGCGCCCTCGCATACGTCCGGGGGCGCGACTACGTGCTGCCCCAGGACGTGTTCGACATGGTCCACGACGTGATGCGTCACCGCATCGTGCCGTCGTTCGAGGCCCTCTCGGAAGACGTGACGAGCGACAACATTCTGGCCACGGTGCTGAAGCGCATCCCGGTCCCCACTGTCCCACTGCGGGAGGCGTCCCACGTCCGTATCGGCGCCTGAGCGCATCCTCCAGCGACTCGACTGGCGCGTCGTCCGCCGGCTCGACGGCCTGCTCCAGGGCGACTACCGCAGCCTGTTCTACGGGAGCGGCGTGGACCTGGCAGGGCTCCGCGAGTACCAGCCGGGCGACGACGTCCGCTCCATGGACTGGAACGTCACCGCCCGGCTGGACACGCCGTACATCCGCCAGTACACCGAGGACCGCGACATCACGGCCTGGTTCCTGCTCGACCTGAGCCCCTCGGTTGACTTCGGGACGGTGGAGACGGAGCGCGTCAAGCGGACCGTGCTCATCGACTTCGTCACGACGCTCGCCCGCCTCCTGACCCGCGGCGGCAACCGGGTCGGCGCGATCTTCTATGGCAGCCGCGTCGAGCGGACGATCCCGGCCCGGGGCGGGCGCGTCCAGGTGCTCCGCCTCATCTCTGACCTGCTCCGCGAGCCGCAGCTGACGAGCGCTCCGTTCACCGACCTCAGCCCGCTCCTGGACGCCGCCCGGCAGGCCCTCAAGCGGCGCTCCCTGGTCTTCATCATCTCCGACTTCATCAGCGAGCCGGGCTGGGAGCGGCCGCTCAACCTGCTCAACCGGCGCCACGAGGTCATGGCCGTGCGTCTCATCGACCCACGCGAGGTCGAGCTGCCCGACGTCGGCCCGTTGATCATGGAAGACGCGGAGACCGGCGAGCAGCTCTACGTGGACACCCACGACCGGCAGTTCCGCCGGCGCTTCCAGGAGGCCGCGGCCCGGCGCGAGGCCGTGGTCAACGGCGCGTTCGCACGGGCCGGGGTGGAGGCAGTCTCCCTGTCGACCGACGAGGATCTTGTCCGCGCCATCGTCCGCATGGCGACGCTCCGGCGCCGACGACGGAGGAGGTAGCCCGTGACCTTCATCTGGCCCGCGATGCTCCTCCTCCTGGCCCTGATCCCGGTGGGCGCCTGGCTCTCCGGCGCCCTGGAGCGGAGGCGACGCCGTCGCTCCGCGGCGCAGGGCGGCCTGGGCCTCGCCCGGGGGGTCGTCAGGCGGCCGGGCCGCCTGCGCCGCCGCTTCCCGGCGGCGCTCTTCCTGGCCGGCTTCGCGGTCATGACCATCGCCCTGGCCCGTCCCCAGGGCGTGGTCTCCCTGCCCCGGGAGGAGGGCACGGTCATCCTCGCCTTTGACGTCTCCGGCAGCATGGCGGCCAACGACCTGAAGCCGACGCGCATGGCGGCGGCCAAGGTTGCCGCCCAGGACTTCGTGGAACGCCAGCCCCGCAGCGTGGTGATCGGGGTGGTGGCCTTCAGCGACGCCGGCCTGGCGGTCCAGGCGCCGACGAACGACCAGGCCGCGGTGCTCGCCGCGATCAACCGCCTGGCGCCGGAGCGCGGCACGTCGCTCGGCCAGGGCATCCTCGCCTCCCTGCGGACGATCGCCCTGGCCGAATCGCCGCCGGCCCAGAACTACTACAGCAACCGCTCGCCCGCGCCGACGCCAGCGCCCACGCCCACGCCCACGCCCGTGCCGGCCGGGACGCACACGTCGGCGGTCATCGTCCTGCTCACCGACGGCGAGAACAACGAGACGCCGGACCCGGCGTCCGCGGCGCAGGCCGCCGCCGACCAGGGGATCCGGATCTTCACCGTCGGCCTCGGAAGCACGGCGGGGACGACCCTGGACCTCAACGGCTTCCAGGTCCACACGCAGCTCAACGAGCCGTTGCTCCAGCAGGTCGCGGCCGTCACCCAGGGCGCGTACTTCCGGGCGGAGGATGCGCAGCAGCTCCGCTCGATCTACGACAACCTCGACACGCGGCTGGTCGTCGAGCCGCAGAAGATCGAGATCACGTCCCTCTTTGCGGGGGCGAGCATCCTGATGCTGGTCATGGGCGGCCTGTCGTCACTCCTGTGGCTGGGTCGCCTGCCCTGATGGACTTCCTGTGGCCCGGCCTGCTTCTCCTCCTCGGGCTTCTGCCCGTCCTGGTCGCGATCTACGCGTGGAGCCTCCGGCGCCGCCGGCCCTCCGGCGTGCGCTACTCCAGCCTTGCCCTCGTCCGCGAGGCGCTGCCCGGGTCGTCCCGCCTTCGCCGCCACCTGCCGTTCGCACTGTTCGTCCTGGCCGTGGGCGCCCTCGTCGTCGCCCTCGCCCGACCGGTGCTCATCGTGAGCGTGCCGACCAACCAGACGAGCATCATCCTCGCCATCGACGTCTCGGGCAGCATGTGCTCGGCCGACATCCCGCCGAGCCGCCTCCAGGCGGCCGAGGCCGCCGCGGCGGCCTTCATCCAGCACCAGGGATCGGCGACCCAGATCGGGATCGTCGCCTTCAGCGGCTTCGCCGAGGTGGTCCAGCCGCCCACGACCGACGGCGAGATTCTGCTCGACGCGCTGCGGAGCCTCGCCACGGGCCGCCGGACGGCCATCGGCAGCGGCATCCTCGCCTCGATCGACGCGATCGCGGAGATCGACCCATTGGTCGCGCCCAGCCAGACCGACTCGCGGCCCGGCGTTCCGCCCACGCCCGTGCCCAAGGGTGCCTACGCCCCGGACATCATCGTCCTGCTCACCGACGGTGTGAGCAATGCCGGTCCTCTGCCTCTCGATGCGGCGCAGCAGGCTGCCGATCGGGGCGTGCGGGTCTACACCATCGGCTTCGGCACGCCGACCGGTGGCGCCCTTGACCCGACCTGCGCGCCGCAGTTCGTGGGGCGCGAGCCGCCGGGCGGGCTCGGCGCCGGCCCACCGGGCGGCTTCGGCGGCGGAGGCGGCTTCCGCCGGGGCATCGACGACGCGACGCTCAAGCAGGTCGCGGACCTCACAGGCGGGACCTACAACCCGGCCGAGAGCGCGGGCGAGCTCGAGAGCGTCTTCGCCAGCCTGCCGACCTCGCTGATCACGAAGCACGAGGTGACCGAGATCGGGGTCGGG
>JADGQG010000094.1 GCA_017882025.1 Chloroflexota bacterium | reverse complement strand
CGATCAGTCGAGGTCGAGCTGCCGCCACCTGCCGGGGTCGGCGAATCCCAGCGCGGCGTACAGGTGGCTTCCGTCGTCGCTCGTGCGGAGCACGAGGCGTCGGCAGCCGAGCGCCCGGCCGTCAGCGATCACCGCCTCCATCACCGCCCGACCCACGCCGCGCCGGCGCCACGCGGGTATCGTCATGACGTTGAAGACCATCGCCTCGGGCGCCCGCCGCGACCGCGCGTGGGGCGGGCGGTCGATCACGACCAGGCCGGCCATCCCGACCACGTGGCCGGCGGCGTCGGCGATCCACACGCGGAAGCGCCCGTCCGGCACGTGTGACCGCAGGTAGGCGTCGATGCGGGCGCGGTGATCGCCGGCCAGCTCGATCGGGATCTCACCGGCCAGCTCGCGGTCGAATGCGATCCGCAGCTCCACGAGGGCCGGAATGTCGGTGGCCGTGGCGCGGCGAACGGTGAAGGCGGGCAGCTCGCTCACCGGGGCATCGTGCCACGTCGGTGCGCGCGCCGTCCCGCAGGCCGCCGCTACACTCCCGCGGTGACACTCCGGACCACCCCGCCGGCGACGACGCCGGGCAACGCCGCGTCCGCCCGAGACGAGGCCATTCGCGCCGGCGGCGAGCACGCCCCCGACCGAGGTCGGGACCAGGGTTGGCGGAGCCTGCTACTCGTCTACGCGATCACCTCGACGGTGGAGGCGATGGGCGTCGCCCAGGTCTTCTCGTTCCTCCCTACCCGGCTTCGCGAGGTGGGCCTCCCCGAGGACCAGATCCTGACGTTCACGGGCCTGTTCAGCAGCCTGATCTTTGTCTTTGGCATCGTCCTCGTCCCGTTCTGGGGCGTCTGGGCCGACAAGTACAGCCGCCGGGCGGTGATCGTCCGGAGCGCCGTCGTCGAGGCGGTCGTATTCGCCGGGGTCGCGCTGGCGCGGGAGCCCTGGCAGCTCGCGGCGAGCCTCCTGCTGGTGGGATTCCAGCTGGGCAACACGGGGGTGATGCTGGCCGCGCTCCGGGACGTGACGCCGCGCCACCGGGTGGGCACCGTGACCGGCCTCTTCGGCGCGACCGGGCCGCTGGGCTTCGCGCTCGGCCCGGTGCTGGGCGCAGTCATGATCGATGGACTGCACCTCCCGCTGACCGACGTCTTCTGGTTGGGGTCGCTCCTCTCGCTCGCCGTTGTCGCGCTGCTGCTCCTGGGATCGAGGGACATCCGGCCGGCGGTGGCGCCGGTCGGGAGCGTCCTCGCGCTCGCTCGGCGAGCCGTCAGCGGCGTCCTCGCCGATCCGGCGGTGCGCCGGATCTTCCTGATCTTCGGCGTCTCCGTCCTCGCCAACCAGATGAGCCGGCCGTACCTGCCGCTGCTCGTGGAGCGCCTCCACGGTGGGCAGCCGAACCTCGCTTCGGCGATCAGCCTGGTCGCGGGCGTGGCGTTCCTCGTCGGCGCGCTCCTGTCGCCACTCGCCGGGCCCCTGGGCGACAGGATCGGCTTTCGGTCCGTGCTCGCGGGCGCGCTGCTCGGCGCGGGCGTCGCGCTGCTCGGGATGGCGGTCGCGCCCTCGGTGGCAGTCCTCGCGGGCGTGACCGTCGTCTACGCGGCGCTCCTGGCCGCGACGCAGGCGATGGTCTTCGGACTCGTGGCGGTGGAGGTGGCGCCGGAGCGGCGTTCCACGACCCTGAACCTCGTGCTGCTCCCGCTGTACGTCGCAGGGATCATCGGGCCGACGGTCGGGGCCGCCGCGGCAGGGGTCGGCGGGATCCCGGCCCCCTTCCTGGTCGCGGCCGTCGTGTTCCTCGTGGGCGGAGCCGGGGTGGCGGTCTCGCTGCGGCGGGCTCGGGCCGCGCGGAGCGAACCGGCCGGCTGACGAGGCGCCGCCTGGTGGGTCAGGATCGCGCCACCCTACTTCGGCAGGTCGCGCTCCTCGACGCCGACGAACCGCGCGTCCGGCCGGATCAGGCGGTTCGCCGACGCCTGCTCGAGAACGTGGGCCGTCCAGCCGGCGTGCCGCGCGAGCGCGAACGTCGCCGGGAAGAGGTCCGGGGTCAGGCCCACGCCCTGGAGGACGGCCGCCGCGTAGAACTCGACGTTCGTCTTGAGCGGGCGATCCGGGTACTTCTCCTCGAGGACCCGGAGAGCGACGTCCTCCACCTTGATCGCCAGCTCCAGCCAGTCGGGCTTGGTCGGCATCGCCTCGACGACCTTCCGCAGGGCCGCGGCGCGCGGGTCGTAGGCCCGGTAGACACGGTGGCCGAAGCCCATCAGCCGCTCGCCGCGGGCGAGGGCGTCGCGGACCCACTTCTCGGCGTGCTCGGGCGAGCCGACCTTGTGGATCTGCTCCACGACTTCGGACGGAGCCCCGCCGTGGAGGGGTCCCTTCATCGCCCCGATCGCGCCGGCAACGGCAGAGGCCATGTCCGACCGCGTCGAGGTGATCACCCGGGCGGTGAAGGTGGAGGCGTTGAGGCCGTGCTCGGCGCCGACGATGAAGTAGGCGTCGAGGGCGCGCGCGGTTGCCTTGTCGGGGCGCTCACCGGTCAGCTGGTAGAGGAAGCCCGAGACAAGGTCGAGCGTGGGATCCGCGTCGATCGGCTCGAGGTCCTGCCGGAGGCGGGCGAAGGCGGCGAGGGCCGACGGCGAGAACTCGGTGAGCGCGCGCGCCTGGATCTCGGTGGGCGGCCAGTCGAGGACCTGGGTCGCGCCCCAGACCGAGACGGCCGTCCGGAGCGCGTCCATCGGCTTCGCCGTGCGGGGCAGGGCCCGCAGGGCCGCCATCACGGCGGAGGGGATCCGGCCGGCCGCCAGGCGTGCCCTGGGATCCCAGGTGCCGGTCCAGAGCAGGTTCGCGACAGCGGCGTAGGTCCCGTGGGCGACCAGGTCGCCGATCCGGTACCCGCGATACATGAGGCGTCCGTTCGCACCATCCACGAGCCCGAGCTCGGTCTCCGCCGCGATGACGCCCTCAAGGCCGGGCGAATAGGGCCGCCCATCGAAGGTGTGCGCGGTCCGTGGCTGAGCAGGGTCGACCGTTGGGATTGCCGGATCGGCGGGGTGGGCAGGGACTGCGGGCTTGTCGGTCATCGTGAGCGGTCCTCGGAGGCTGGGGTGCGGGCCTGGGGAGGGTAACCGGGACGAGCTGTAATCGTACCCCGCAACGAGGCCGGCGGCGCGTGCGGGCGACTCGCCGCGCCGACTGTGGCGGCGACCCTTCACGCGCGGGGCAGGCTCCCGGCGGCCGCCGCGTCGAGGATCCAGGCGGCGCCTGCCCGGCGCGCCCGCTGTGCCGGCAGGCGGCGCTCGTCGCGAGGGCCAGCAAGGACGGCCGCGAGGATGGCCGCCTTGGCAGCGCCGAACGCGACGAGCAGGAGCGCCGGGGTTGCGTCGAGCGCGCCCGGCGTGAGCGAGACGCGCGGAACGTGGGGCCGGACATGGGTCGGCGCCGGGACCGGGACCACCCAGCCGGGCGCATGGAACGCGGCGCTGCCCGGGAAGACGGAGAGCAGGTGACCGTCGGGCCCGATCCCGACGATGATCGCGTCGAAGACCGGCCGCCCGGCCGCATCGGCCGGGAGCGCGACCCGGAGCGCGACCTCGTAGGCTGCGGCAGCCTCGGCCGGCCCCCCGCCGGCGGCGAGCGTTGCGTCCACGGGGACCGGGTGGATGTTCTCGGGAGGCAGCGGCGCAGGCGCAAGCCCTGCCGCCGCGTCGCCGGCCAGCAGGACCGTGTCCACGGCCTGGAGGTTCGACTCCTGGTCATCGCGGGGCACGAAGCGATCATCTCCGAACCACAGGTGGAGACGATCCCACGGGATTCGGTCGCGAAGGGGCCGCGCGAGGAGCGCCCGGTAGAGCTCCGGGCAGGTGGAACCGCCAGTCGTCGCGACGTCGGCCCGGCCCCGTTTGGCGAGTGCGATGGCGATTGCGGCGGCAAGGCGCTCGGCTGCGAGCGCGGCCGCCCGTGCCGACGTTGCCGCCACGAGGATCTCCGGCTCTCCCGGGGTTTCCGGGAGGTCGCGGCCCGGCTCGCGGCCGGGGCGTGGCGTCACGACCGACCCGTGGCGCTCGCGGCGCCCGGTGCGGTCGGGGCCACCGCGCCGGCGAGGGCCGCCGCCATGCTGGAGGCTCCCCTGGCGACGAGGTCCCGGCCGCTCGCCTCGATCGCCTCGGCCAGCAGGTCGACGTCCGTCCGGCGCGGCGCCGCGAACGTGCGCTCGAGCGCCTCAACGCCATCTTCCCAGACGCGGACGTGGACGCTCTCGGATTCCGCAGTCACCTCGGCGCGCAGCTCCGTCCCTCGTCGCTCCGAGAGGATCTCGACGCGCAGCGTCGTGCCGGCAGGCATCCCGGAGATCACCGGGCGGATCACGATCTCCACATCGGTGCCGCGGTCCCACTCGAGGAGCGCGCGCATGCCGCGTCCGGGCTCCGATCCGGCGCCCGCGGCCGGACCCCTGGCCGGTCCGGGCCGGCCGGTCCGCTCCAGCGGTCGCACGACGCGGAGGCGCAGCCGCGAGGCGAGCCAGGCCACGTGGTAGATCGGCTTGACGATGTTCGTGCGGGTCTCGGCGTCTGGCCCGCCATGGGTCCCGTAGGTGACCGCGACGCGGCGCACCGAGCGAAGGTACGGCAGGAACTCGGGACGGTCGAAGACGGAGGCTACGGCCTCGCGCCAGCGCGCCTGGCGCATGAGCGCGAAATCGGAGACGGCGAGCCCGCCCGCGCCGAGCGCCGCGAGCGCGCGGAGACGGTCCAGGCCATCGCCCGCCCAGCTGGAGCCGTCCACGGCCAGCCGGTCGGCCATCCCGATCAGGTCGCGGGCGAGGGCCGTGCCGAACGGCGGCTCGCCGGGCCACCAGAGCGTGACCGGGAGGTCGTGGACCAGCAGGGGCGCTACGATCGCCCCGAGGTGGCGGCCGGTTGCGCCGCCGGCCGTGGCGTAGATCTGCTCGGCGCAGGTCGCGGGTGCGTCGGCACGGGGAACCATGCAGTACGCCCGTACCTGGGCACGTAGCCAGCCGGGGCCGTCCGGATCGGAGGGGACAAGGATGAGCGTCCGCGACGGATGGCGGCCAGTCAGCATGGAGATCATGGAGGCGGATCGCTGACCGAGCTCCGGGCTTCGCGCGACCACCACGAGGTTGAGCACGCTGGTTCTCGCTGCGATCGTCCGCTCCGCCGGGCCATCCACAGCCCTGCGCGCCTGCGGGAGCGCCCAGAAGCGCGCCAGCTCGTGCTCGATCCCAGGAATCGTCGTGGCCTGGCTGGACCAGCGCAGGGTCGGGTCTCCCTGCGCGAGCGGCATTCCGAACGGCGAGATGGCCTCGCCCTGCAGGCCGTCGGTCGGCGCGCTCAGATCCGCCGCCACCGTCGTCCGTCCCGCTCGAGCAGCTCATCGGAGGCGGCCGGGCCCCAGCTGCCCGCCGCGTAATTCGGGAATGCCGGCGCCGGGCCGTTCGCCCACGCGTCGATGATCGGGTCGACGATCGCCCAGGCCTTCTCCACCTCATCGGCCCGAGTGAAGAGCGATGCGTCGCCGAGGAGCGCGTCCAGGATGAGGGTCTCGTAGGCGTCCGGGCTGTCCACGCTGAATGCCGAGCCGTAGGTGAAGTCCATGTTCACGGCCCGGACGTCCACGCCGAGCCCGGGCACCTTGGCCGCGAACCGGAGGAGGATCCCCTCGTCGGGCTGGATGCGCAGGGCCAGCAGGTTCGCATCGGGATCGGCGCTCGAATCCTTGAACAGGGCGTGCGGCACCTGCTTGAACTGGATCGCGATCTCCGTCGCACGCTTTGGCAGGCGCTTGCCGGCCCGCAGGTAGAAGGGCACGCCCGCCCAGCGCCAGTCGTCCACGAGGAGGCGCGCCGCGACGTACGTCTCCGTCTCCGATTCCGGGTCGACCTCCGGCTCGCCCCGGTACCCGCCCGCCTGCTCGGCGGTCACCCAGCCGGGGCCGTACTGGCCGCGCACGACGTTCGCCGCCACCATGTCGGGGCTCATGGGCTCGATCGCACGGAGCACCTTGACCTTCTCGTCCCGGAGCGCCTCCGCATCGAAGGTTGCCGGCGGCTCCATGGCGACGAGCGAGAGCAGCTGCATCAGGTGGTTCTGGAGGAAGTCACGCGAGGCGCCCGCCTCTTCGTAGAACGAGCCCCGGTTCTCGACCCCGATCGACTCGGCCACCGTGATCTGGACATGGTCCACGTACCGGCGATGCCAGATGGGCTCGAAGATCCCGTTCCCGAAGCGGAAGACCAGGATGTTGCGGACCGTCTCCTTGCCCAGGTAGTGGTCGATACGGTAGACCTGCGACTCGCGGAAGACCTTGCCGACCTCGCGGTTGAGCCGGATCGCCGAGTTGAGGTCGCGCCCGAACGGCTTCTCGATGACGATGCGCCGCCAGCCCCCGCCGTGCTGCTCATGGTCGAGCCCGACGCGGCCGAGCTGGGCGATGATCTCGGCGAAGGCGGACGGCTGGGTGGCGAGGTAGTAGAGCCGGTTGCCGGCGGTTCCGCGCTCCCGGTCCAGGTCGTCCAGGCGGGCGGCCAGCTGGTCGTACTGGCTCGGCTCGTTGAAGTTGCCGCGCTGGTAGCAGATCCGCCGGGCGAACTCCTCCCACACGGCCGTCTCGATGGGCAGCACGCGGCTGAACTGGTCGAGCGACGCCCGGAGCTCGGCACGGAAGGCTTCGTCCGTGTACGGCCGCCGCCCGATCCCCAGGATGGCGAACTCGTGCGGCAGCAGGTTGGTTCGCCACAGCTGGAAGAGCGCCGGGACCACCTTTCGGTGGGCAAGATCGCCGGTGGCGCCGAACAGGACGAAGGTGGCCGGATCCGGGACTCGCTCCAGGCGGAGGCCCTCGCGGAGCGGGTTGGCGGCGGCCTTCGGGGCGGGGCGCCGCTTCCCGGCCCGGGCCAGGCGCAGCTCGCGTGCGGTCCGCGGGACGTCGTCGGCTGCCCGGCCGGGGCGTGCGGGTGCCTTCGCGGTGCCGGCGACCTCGCGGACGCCGGTTGTCGCCGGCTTGTCGAGGCCGGCCGCCGGGGGGGCCGGCGCGTCGTCCGTCATGTCGAATGCCTATTCCGTCCTGACGGCGTGGCCGCCGAATTCGTTGCGCAGCGCGGCGAGCATCTTCGCGCCGTAGCCTTCGTCCTGGCGCGAACGGAAGCGGGCCAGGAGGCTGAGCGTGATGACCGGCCCATCCGGCCGAGGCCGATGAAGCCGATGCGCATCGGGTTCCTCCTGGTAGGGTCCGCTCGATCTGATTGTGCGTGATGGCTGACGGTCGCGGCGCGCTTACGCGAGTGCCTCGCGGAGCGTGCGTTCGAGCGCCGCGAGGCCCGCATCGACGTCCGCGCCCAGGTGGACCCGGAG
>JADGQG010000093.1 GCA_017882025.1 Chloroflexota bacterium | reverse complement strand
ACCTCGAGCATGGTTCTCCTCCGCGCCGCCGCGGCTCTTCAGCGGCGCGATACGGACCGGGTGCGAGCGGGGCCGGGCCGGCCGAGCGCCGGCCCCGCGGGATGAAGGCGGCGCTAGTCCTCGAACCCGGCGAGGTTGATCCCGCCGAGGTCAGGGAGGGGATAGGCGGAGACGTCCTCCACGAACCGGATCTCCTCGTCGTTCTCGTTGAGGATCTCGACGCTGAGCCCCAGGCTCTGGAGCTCCTTGAGGAGGACCTTGAACGACTCGGGCACGCCCGGCGGCTGGATCTCCTCGCCCTTGACGATAGCCTCGTACGTCTGGACGCGGCCCATGACGTCGTCGGACTTGACGGTGAGGAGCTCCTGCAGGATGTTCGCCGCACCGTAGGCCTCGAGAGCCCAGACCTCCATCTCCCCGAAGCGCTGGCCGCCGAACTGGGCCTTGCCGCCGAGCGGCTGCTGGGTGATCAGGCTGTAGGGGCCCGTGGACCGGGCGTGGATCTTGTCCTCCACCAGGTGGTGGAGCTTGAGCATGTAGATCTGGCCGACGGTGATAGCCCGCGCGAAGCCCTCCCCGGTCCGGCCGTCGCGCAGGTCGATCTTCCCGTTGCCGGGCAGGCCGGCCTCGAGGAGCGCGTCGCGGATCTGGGTCTCGGTCGCGCCGTCGAAGACGGGGGACGCGGCCTTGTAACCGAGCGTCGCGAGCGCCCATCCGAGGTGGGTCTCCAGGATCTGGCCGATGTTCATGCGGCTCGGCACGCCGAGCGGGTTGAGGATGATGTCGACCGGAGAGCCGTCCGGGAGGAACGGCATGTCCTCCTGGGGGAGGATCTTGGCGATGACGCCCTTGTTGCCGTGGCGGCCGGCCATCTTGTCGCCCACGCTGACCTTGCGCTTCTGGGCCACCGAGACGCGCACGAGCTTGTTGACGCCGGGCATCAGCTCGGAATCTTCGCGCGTGAAGACCTTGACGTCCACGACCTTCCCGCGCTCTCCATGCGGCAGGCGCAGTGAGGAGTCCTTCACTTCGCGGGCCTTCTCGCCGAAGATCGCGCGAAGGAGGCGCTCCTCCGCGGTCAGCTCCGTCTCGCCCTTCGGCGTGATCTTGCCGACCAGGATGTCGCCGGGCCGGACCTCGGCACCGATGTAGACGATCCCCTCCTCGTCGAGGTCCTTGAGGGACTCCTCGCCGACATTCGGGATGTCGCGCGTGATCTCCTCGGGCCCGAGCTTCGTGTCGCGCGATTCGAGCTCGTGCTTCTCGATATGGATGCTCGTGAACAGGTCCTCGCGGACGAGCCGGTCGCTGATGACGATGGCGTCCTCATAGTTGCCACCCTCCCAGCTCATGAACGCGACCATGATGTTGCGGCCGAGCGCGAGCTCGCCGCCGTCGGTGGACGACGAATCGGCAATCGGGTCGCCGGCCCCCACGCGGTGGCCCACGTCCACGATGGGACGCTGGTTGATGCAGGTTCCCTGGTTCGATCGGACGAACTTCTGGAGCGGGTAGCTCCGGAGCTCGCCGGCGTCCTCCTCGACGAGGATCCGGTCGGCGGTCACCGACGTCACGACCCCGGCCGCGCGAGCCAGGAGCACCTGGCCCGAGTCCTGGGCCGCACGACGCTCCATGCCGGTGCCCACGATCGGCGCCTCGGGCTCCAGGAGCGGAACCGCCTGGCGCTGCATGTTCGAGCCCATCAGGGCGCGGTTCGCGTCGTCGTGCTCGAGGAACGGGATCAGGGCCGTCGCGACCGAGACGACCTGCTTCGGGCTGACGTCCATGTACTCGATCCGGTCCGGCGCCACCTCCGGGAAGAGGTCCCGGTAACGGCACGGCACGCGGTCGGTGACGAAGTGCCCGGCCTCATCGAGCGCCGCGTTCGCCTGCGCGACGTGGTGCTCCTCCTCCTCGTCCGCGGCGAGATACACGATCTCGTCGGTCACGACGGGCCGGATCGGGAATGCCTGCGCCTTCTGGCGCTTCAGCTCGGTCGCGGCGGGGCCGGAGAGTGGCTCCCCCTTCCGGACGACGACCCCGCCGCCCTTGCCGACCAGGTCGGCGCCGGCCTCGTAGGACGCCAGTTCCGGATCGTCCCAGGCGATGCTCCGGCGGACCTTGCGGTACGGCGTCTCGATGAAGCCGTAGTCGTTGATCCGGCCGAAGGTCGCCAGCGAGCCGATCAGGCCGATGTTCGGCCCTTCCGGCGTCTCGATCGGGCAGATGCGGCCGTAGTGGCTGTGGTGGACGTCTCGGACGTCGAAGCCCGCACGCTCGCGCGACAGGCCGCCCGGGCCCAGCGCAGAGAGCCGCCGCTTGCTGGTCAGTTCGGCCAGGGGGTTGGTCTGGTCCATGAACTGGGAGAGCTGGCTCCCGCCGAAGAACTCTTTCATCGCGGCCGAGACCGGCCGAATGTTGATGAGGGCGTTCGGGGTTGCCTTGTCGATCTCCTGGATCGTCATCCGCTCGCGGACCACGCGCTCCATCCGGAGCAGCCCGATCCGGAACGCATTCTGGATGAGCTCGCCGTTGGCGCGGATGCGCCGATTGCCGAGGTGGTCGATGTCGTCCGGCTGGCCACCCCCGTTGTTGAGGATGATCAGCTGCCCGACGATCGCGGCGATGTCCTCGCGGGTGATGGTCCGGCCGAGGTGCGGATTGGCCTGGTCCTCACCGGGCAGCTCGAAGCCCATCCGGGCCGCGATCGCGTTCAGCTTCTTGTTGAACTTATAGCGCCCGACGCGCCCCAGGTCGTAGCGGCGGAAGTTGAAGAAGAGGCTCTCCACCAGCTGCCGAGCGTTGTCGCCGGTGGGCGGATCGCCGGGGCGGAGCTTCTTGTAGACCTCGATGAGGGCCTCGGCCTTGGTGTTCGTCGGGTCCTTGTCGAGCGTCGACGCGATGTACGGGTGCTCCGGGTTGTCGTCGAGCCCGCCGAACAGGGCCGCGATCTCCTCGTCCCGCTCGTAGCCCACCGCTCGCAGGAACGTGGTCGCCGCGATCTTCCGCTTGCGGTCCACCTTCACCGAGAGGAGGTCCCGGTTCGACGTCTCGAACTCGAGCCATGCGCCGCGGTTCGGGATCACCTTGGCGGTGTAGAGGTCTCGACCCGAGCTGGGATCCTCGACCTTGCCGTAGTAGACGCCCGGCGAGCGGACCAGCTGGCTGACGACGACGCGCTCGGCGCCGTTGATGATGAACGTACCCAGCGCCGTCATCCACGGGTAGTCGCCCATGTACACGCGCTGGCGCTGGATCTCGCCCGTCTCCTTGATCAGGAGCTCGACGTTGACGTAGAGCGGCTTGCTGTAGGTCTGGTCCCGGGTTCGACATTCGAGCTCGGAGTACTTCGGGTCCCCGAACTCGTAGTCCAGGTATTGGAGCTCCATCACCTTGCCGGTGAAGTCCTTGATCGGGCTGATCTCGTCGAAGAGCTCCCGGAGGCCCCGCTCGATGAACCAGGCGAACGATCGGACCTGGAGCTCGATCAGGTTGGGGATCTCGCGCTTCTCCGAGATCCGGGCATACGAGATCCGGCCGGTCCGCGCGAGGGACGAGGAATCAGCGACAGGCAGCATGAACCGCTCCTTGACGGAGGAGGGAGAGGGTAAGGAAGGCCGCGCTCACGGAATTAGAAATTGTATCGCTCTGGCGGCTGCTGTCAAGCGCACACCAATGCCGGGGCGGTGACCGTGCACCGTCCCTGCTTCGCGGCGTGTCGATCGGCCGCACCGCGAGGTGCGGCCGGGGCTCCTGGCGATGAGGTCGCTGGCTACTTGATCTCGACCTTCGCGCCCTGCGCCTCGAGGGCGGCCTTGATCTTCTCGGCCTCGTCCCGGGCGATGCCCTCCTTGACGGGCCTGGGCGACCCGTCGACGAGGTCCTTGGCCTCCTTGAGGCCAAGGCCGGTGAGCTCGCGGACGACCTTGATGACCGGGATCTTGTTCGGGCCGATCTCGGTGAGGACGGCTGTGAACTCCGTCTGCTCCTCGACGACCTCGACCGGTGCGGCGGCGGCGACCGGTGCGGCGGCGACCGGTGCGGCGGCGGTGACGCCGAACTTCTCTTCGAACTTCTTGATGAACTCGGCAACCTCGACGAGGGTCATGGCGCCGATCTGGTCAAGCAGCTGGTCCTGGGTGAGCGTGGCCATGGGATTCGTGACTCCTTGAGATGGTCGCCCGCGGCAAGCGGGCGCGGTTCGGGATCGGGAAACGGGTGCCTAGGCCGCGGCCTGCGCCTTCTGCTCCTGCAGCTGGGTCAGCGCATGGCCAAGGTTGCGCAGGTTCGCGGCCAGCAACCCGGCGACCTGCGTGGCGGGCGCGCCGAACGCGCCGGCCAGCTGGGCCAGGAGGACCTCCCGGGACGGGAGGGTGGCGAGCTTTGTGACGCCTGCAAGGTCGAGGGACTTCCCGCCGACGACGCCGCCGGTGACCTTCAGGAGCTTGTAGGGGCGGACGGCATCGAGGACGGTCTTCGCGACAACTGCTTCGTCCCCGGTCCCGAAGGCGATAGCTGACGGACCGCGGAGGAGCGGGGCGATACCCGGGTTCCCCTCCTGCTCGGCGGCGATCCGCATGAGCCGGTTCTTGACGACCCGGTAGGTGACATTCTGCTTTCGAAGCGCTCGCCGGATCTCCCCGAGGTCCTTCACGGTCAGGCCGCGGTACTCGGTGGTGACGAGCGTGGTGCTGCGGGACAGGTCGCCCCGGAGCTCGGCCACGGTGGCGCGCTTCGCGTCGGTCGGCATACGGCCCTCTGCTGCGCTGCGCGCGTCCGGCGCGCCCGGTGGATCCACCCGGCGGGATCCCCTGCCTGACGGTGCTTCCTCGCGTCCTGCAGGGTCCGCAGCGGGCGCCTCCGGTGGGAGGGCTCGCGTTCGGCGTCCTGCCTCGGCGTGCTCGTCGGCGTCCCCGGGTGCCCGGCTTCGTGGGCGTCCGATCCGGTCCGACGGATCAAGCCCCGACCGACGGCCCGGGTGAACGGGCCCGCGGTCCGCGGGCGCAGGCTGTCTGCGGCGGTCCGTCTTGTGCTATGCGACGCGCCTGTCGGCCGCCGCGGCGTGTGATGGTACAGCCTGCCGGCGCGTCGCGCCGGCGACAGGCCCCGTGCGTCAGGCCGCGCTGGCCACCGCGAGCAGGCCCGGCAGGTCCACCCGGACCCCGGGGCTCATCGTGCTCGCAATCGTGAGGCCCTTGAGATAGGTCCCCTTGGCGCCGGCGGGCTTCGCGCGGTTGATGGCATCCAGGAGGACGGCCAGGTTCGCGACGAGCGCGGCCGCATCGAAGCTCGCCTTGCCGACGGGCACGTGGATGATTCCTGCCTTGTCGACCTTGAACTCGACGCGCCCGGCTTTGACCTCGTTGATGGCGCGCTCGACGTCGAAGGTGACCGTCCCGGCCTTCGGGTTCGGCATCAGGCCGCGCCGGCCGAGGATGCGACCGAGCTTGCCGACCATCCCCATCATGTCCGGCGTCGCGACGGCAACGTCGAACTCGAGCCAGCCGCCCTCGATCTTCTTGACGAGGTCCTCGCCGCCCACCTCGTCGGCCCCCGCGTGGAGCGCGTCCTGCGCCTTCTCGCCCTGCGCGAAGACGATGACGCGGACGACCTTGCCGGTCCCGTGGGGGAGGACGATGGTACCGCGCACCATCTGGTCGGCGTGGCGCGGATCGACGCCGAGGCGGAGGTGCGCCTCAACCGAGGGATCGAAGTTGACGATCGACGTCTGCTTGACCAGGTCGACCGCGTCTGCGGGCGCGTACGCCCGGGTTCGATCGACGAGCTTGAGCGCCTCGCGGTATTTCTTGCCGTGCTGGGCCATGCCTGGCTCCTCGTGGTGGCGGCCGGCGTTCCGACCTCCCCCGTGACGCGGGGTCGTCGTCCGGCGCGGGCGCGGCCGGAGCGCGTCGTCGTCGGGTTAGCCGACGACCTCGATACCCATGCTGCGTGCGGTTCCCTCGACCTGCCGCATGGCGGCGTCGATGTCATTGGCGTTGAGATCGGCCAGCTTCTGCGTGGCGATCTCGCGGAGCTGGTCCCGGGTCACGCGACCCGCAGTCTCACGGCTCGCCGTGGCGGCGCCCTTGTCGATCCCGGCGGCCTTGCGCAGCAGGTCGGCGGCGGGCGGCGTCTTCAGGATGAACGTGAAGGAGCGGTCCTCGAAGACCGTGATCTGGGCGGGGATGATCTGGCCCGCCTTATCGGCGGTCTTCTCGTTGTAGCTCTTGGTGAACTCGATGATGTTGATGCCGTGGGGGCCAAGCGCGGTGCCGACGGGCGGCGCCGGGGTGGCCTTGCCGGCCGGCAGCTGGAGAGTGAGGACGATTCGAATCTTCTTCGCCACGGTGGCCGATGTTCCTTTCGATCAGAGCTTCTCGACCTGGAGGAGGTCGAGCTCGACGGGGGTCTCCCGGCCGAAGATGCTGACGAGGACCTTGACCTTGTTGCGCTCCGGGTCCACCTCGTCGACCGTGCCCACGAACTCGGCGAACGGCCCGTCGGTCACCCGGACGCTCTGGCCCTTCGTGAACGCGACGCGGTACTTCGGCGTCTCCACGCCCATCTGGCGGAGGATCTGCTTGACCTCGTGCTCCTCGAGCGGGATCGGCTCGCTGCGGCTGCCCGGGATGTTCCCGGTGCCGACGAAGCTGGTGACGCCCGGCGTGTTGCGCACGACATACCACGACTCCGGGTCGTAGATCATCTCCACGAGGACGTATCCGGGGAACACCTTCTTCTGGACGGTGTGCCGCTGGCCCTGCTTGATCTCGATCTCGTCCTCCATCGGGACGAGGACCTGGAAGATCTTGTCTTCCATGCCCATCGACTCGATACGGTGCTCGAGGTTGGCCTTGACCTTGTTCTCGTAGCCCGAGTACGTGTGGATCACGAACCAGCGCTTCTCGGGCGCACGAACCATCTCCGTCATCGGCATTCCCCTACGCCGCCGGCGTGATGAGTCGGACCGCCTCGGTGAAGACGAAGTCCCAGACCGCGATGAACAGCCCGATCGCCGCGCTCACGGCGAAGACGAGCACGGTGAGGTTGCGGACCTGGTCGCGTGTCGGCCAGGAGACCTTCTTGAGTTCGGACCACGATTCATCGAGGAACCGACGGATGCGTCGCACGATGGGCTACTGCACTTCCCTGGTAGTCGGGGTCAAATGGCTGGCAGGGGCGATAGGACTCGAACCTACAACCACCGGTTTTGGAGACCGGTGCTCTGCCAATTGAGCTACGCCCCTGTGGACCCCCCTGCTACTTCGCCTCGCGGTGCAGGGTGTGGCGGCGCTCCCGCGGGCAGTACTTCCGAAGCTCGATCCGGTTGGGATCGTTCCTCTTGTTCTTGCGCGTGGTGTACGTCCGCTCCTTGCACTCGGTACAGGCGAGC
>JADGQG010000092.1 GCA_017882025.1 Chloroflexota bacterium | reverse complement strand
GAGTACCGCCGGTTCCGCATCCGCGACGTTCCAGGTCAGGACGACTTTGCCAGCCATGCGGAGATGCTGCGGCGCCGTCTCCATCGCGCGAAGGCGGGCGAGGAGGGGAGTGCCGAGGAGCTGCGCTGGACGCTGCCCGACCTGATCGTCGTGGACGGCGGCAAGGGCCAGCTGAGCGCGGACGTGGAGGTCCTCCAAGCGCTCGGACTGGCGGAGATCCCGATCGTCGGCCTGGCGAAGGAACGCGAGGAGCTGTTCCTCCCCGGCCGCCCGGAGCCGGTGGTCCTGCCGGCCACATCGCCGGCCCTCTACCTTGTCCAGCGCCTCCGCGACGAGGCGCACCGTTTTGCGATCACGTACCACCGTGACCTGCGTCGGAAGGCTGCCGTCAAATCGGCCTTCGACGACCTGCCGGGAATCGGGCCGGCCCGCAAGCGTGCGCTGCTGCGCACGTTCGGCTCGGCGAAGCGGGTCCGGGAGGCGCCAGTGGAGCAGATCGCAGCGGTCCCGGGGATCGGCCGGGCGCTCGCGGAGCGGATCAAGTCAGGCCTCGCCGAGTGACCGACCGACGGGCCGGGTGAAAGCCTGTTAGCATCCCCGCCGATGCGTCGAACAACCCCAATCATCATCCTCGTCATCGGCGTCCTCTTCCTCATCGTCGACTTCTGGCCGAAGTTGACGATCCCGAACTTCGGCGACCCGAACGGCGGCACGCGGGTCGTGGACACGAAGCTCGGCCTGGACCTGGTCGGTGGCCTCGAGGTCGTGTACAGCCTCCAGCCCGCCGGCGGCAAAGAGCCCGATGCGGGCGCCCTTGCCACGACGAAGACGATCATCGAGAACCGGGTCAACTCCACCGGCGTCGCCGAGCCGATCGTCCAGACCGAGGGCACCGACCGCATCCTCGTTGACCTGCCGAACGCGAAGAACCCCGACCAGATCCGGGCCCTTCTCGTCCAGACCGGCAAGCTGGACTTCGTGCCACTTCCTACCGCCGACTATGGGACCGGAAGCGCACCCGGGACTTCCCAGGCGGTCCAGGGTCAGCCGCTCCCGACCGCGGCGACACCGCTCTTCGGCGGCGACCAGATCGACCAGGCCTTTCCGTCTACGGACCAGACGGGCCTGCGGGCGGTCGGGTTCCGCCTGAAGTCGACCGGTTCCCAACTCTTCAGTGACTACACGAGCAAGCACGTCGGCGACCTCTTCGCGATCGTGCTGGACGGCAAGGTGGTCTCGGCGCCGGTCATCCAGAGTCCGATCACCGGGGGGTCGGGGATCATCACCGGTGGTTCCGCCAGCGGCTTTTCCGCCGCGGAAATGAACTCCCTGATCACCGTCCTCAACTACGGCTCGCTGCCGTTCCCGCTCAAGGAGGAGTCGAGCAACACGATCGGCGCGACGCTGGCCGGGTTCTCCCTCAACCGGATTCTGCTGGCGGCCTTGATCGCGGTCCTGTTGGTCTTCCTGTTCATGCTCGTCTACTACCGGCTGCCGGGCCTCGTAGCGTGCCTCGCGCTCGTCTACTACTCACTGCTGGTGCTGGCCATCTTCCGGATCATCCCGGTCACGCTCACGCTGGCCGGGATCGCCGGCTTCGTCCTCTCGATCGGCATGGCGGTCGACGCCAATATCCTGATCTTCGAGCGGATGAAGGAGGAGCTCCGTTCCGGGAAGACGCTCAGCTCGGCGATGGAGGCTGGCTTCAACCGCGCCTGGAACTCCATCCTCGACTCGAACGTGTCCACGCTCATCACCGCCACGATCCTGTACGTCTTCGGGTCGGCGACGATCCGGGGCTTCGCGCTGGTCCTGATCATCGGTGTGCTCTGCTCGATGTTCACCGCGATCACCGTGACGCGGACGATCCTGCGCTGGGTCGTCCGCAACGACTGGGCCCGCACGCCTCGCCTCTACGGACTCCGCGAGGAGGAGTTCAAGGCCCGAACGCTGGTCCCCGGTCGCCGCGTGGAGGCGCGCACCCGTGCTTGACATCATCGGGAAGCGGCGCTGGTTCTTTCTCTTCTCTGGTCTGATCGTCGTCCCCGGCCTCTTCTTCATCCTCCTCGGCCCGATCACGGGCGGGAAAGCCGGCCTCCAGTTCTCCATCGACTATACCGGCGGGACCAAGTGGGAGATTCACTTCAAGAGTGCCTCCGTGACGCCGGCCCAGGTCCAGGGCGTCCTGACCGCCCAGGGAGTCGAATCGCAGGTCCAGAACTCCTCGGACGGCTACCTGCTGATCCGGACCGTCCCGCTCGGGCTCATCGAGGGGCCCGCCGCGACACCCGCCCCAAGCGTGTCTCCGGTCGCGTCGGGAAGCCCGGAAGCGTCGGCGGCGGCCAGCCCGGCCACCTCCGCGTCCCCAGCAGCCTCGGCCTCGCCGGCCACTTCGGCCAGCCCGGCCACTTCCGCGTCACCGGCAGCGTCGGCATCCGCGGCCGCTTCGGCCAGCCCGACCGCATCTGGCTCCGCGGCTGCCGCCGCATCCGCGTCGCCCGCGGCGTCTCCGAGCCCCAGCCCCTCCCCGTCGCCGACCCCGATCCCCGGTGGCGTGACCCGAACGGGTGAGGTCGGCACGCTCGTCACGGCACTCGAGTCCGCGCTCGGGCCGATCGACTCGCAGCGAAGCCTCACCACGGTCGGGCCTGTGATCAGCTCGGAGCTGACCCAGCAGGCCATCCTGCTCGTCCTCATCGGATCGCTCGGCATCCTGGCCTGGATGACGTTCCGGTTCCGTGACTTCCGCTTCGGCGCGACCGCGCTCGTGGCGCTCATCCACGACGTGATCGTGGTCGTCGGGATCTTCGCCATCCTCGGGACGTTCTTCAAGACCGAGGTGGACGCGCTCTTCGTCACCGCGATGCTGACGATCATCGGCTTCTCGGTCCACGACACGATCGTGGTCTACGACCGGATCCGCGAGAACCGGGCGCGCCACGCCGGCGAGAACTTCTCGTCGATCGTCAACCACTCCATCCTCCAGACGCTGGCCCGCTCGATCAACACGAGCCTGACCGTGGTCTTCACGCTCACCGCATTGCTGCTGTTCGCCGGATCGTCGATCCAGACCTTCATCCTCGCGCTGTTGATCGGGATCACCTCGGGGACCTACTCGTCGATCTTCAACGCCGCTCCGCTTCTCACCGTCTGGGAGGAGTGGGAGGAGCGCCGCCGGGTCGCTGCGAGCGGCCGACCGGTCCGCCGCGCGGGGACGTGATCCTGCCGGGCGGCGTCGTCTCGCCGGCCCGCCGAGCCCGCCCGCATTACGGCCCGGATAAGCCGCCCGTGTCATCCTGCGTCTCGTGATCGAGCCGCGGTTCCGCTGGATCTACCCGGATCGGGTGCCGCTCGAGGATGGGTTCCTGGATGCCGTGCGCGCCCACGGGGGCTCGGCGCGCCTGGCCCGGGTCATGGCCGCGCGCGGGATCGGCCCGGATGAGGTGGAGCACTTCTTCGGGCCTGCGTTGGACTCCCTCCACGACCCGGCGCGCCTGCCGGATGCCGATCGTGCGGTGGAGCGCATCGCCCGGGCGCGCGACGCCGGTGAGAGCGTCCTCGTCGTTGGCGACTTCGATGCCGACGGGCTGACTGGGCTGGCGATCATGGTCCGCGGGCTTCGAACGCTCGGAATCGACGCCTCGCCGCATGTGCCGAGCCGGCTGGACGACGGCCACGGCCTTTCCCTGCGCGCCGTGGAGCTGGCCCGCGCCGCGGGGCGCCGGCTCGTGATCACCGTCGATACGGGCAGCTCCAGCGGCGCGGAGATCGCGGCTGCCGGGGTCGCCGGGATCGACGTCATCGTGACGGACCATCATCGAGTGCCTCCGGAGCTGCCGCAGGCGGTCGCGGTCGTCAACCCTCACCGATCCGACGCCAGCTACCCGGACCGTCGGCTCGCCGGGTCGGGGGTCGCCCTCAAGATCGTGGCCCTCCTGCTGGAGCGCCTGGGCGGAATTCCGGCCGAGCTCACGACGTCGGACCTCGCGGACCTGGCCATGATCGGGACGGTTGCGGATGTCGCCCCCGTGCTCGGCGAGAACCGGGCGATCGCGCGGCTGGGCCTGGAGCGGATCCGCCGGGACCCGCGACCCGGGATCGCCGCGCTCCTCGCCGCGGCCGGCGTCGCGGCCGCGGAGGCGACACTGGAGACGGTCGGGTTCGCGCTCGCGCCACGCCTCAACGCAGCCGGCCGCGTCGGGGACGCGGACGAGGCGGCCGCCCTCCTGCTCACCGACGATCCGGCGGGCGCCGCGGTGCTCGCGGCCGCGCTCGACGCGGCGAACCTTGTCCGGCGGGACGTGTCGCGCGCTGCGCTCGACGAGGCGCGGGCTCTCGTGGACGCCGAGGGCGGACAGAGCGGCGCGGCCGTTCTCGTCCGCGGTCCGTGGCCGATCGGGATCATCGGCCTCGTTGCCGGGCGATTGGCTGAGGAGTCGGGACTGCCCGCCGTGGTCGCGACCAGAGTGGGGGAGCACCTGCGCGCCTCGTGCCGAGCGCCCGCCGGGTACGACCTTGCCGCCGCGCTCGAAAGCTGCGCGGACCTGCTGGTACGGCACGGCGGCCACCGTGGCGCAGCTGGCTTCGAGGTGGAGGCCCGCCGTTGGGACGAGCTCGCGGAACGACTCAGCAGCCTGCTGGCCGCCGCGGGTCCTCGGGACGCGCGGCGCTCGCTGGCCCTGGACCTTGCGCTGCCGGCACGGTCCGTTGACTACGCCCTCCTGCGCGAGCTCGCCGCGCTCGGGCCGACCGGCCCAGGGAACCCCGACCCGGTCATCGGCGTCCACGGCCTCACCGTGACCCGCATCCGCGCCGCCGCCGGCGGCCACGCGCAGCTGACGCTGCGCCGCGAGATCGACGTGCTCGACGGGATCGCGTTCGGACGCGGCGACCTGGTCGGCACCGTCCGAGAGGGCGACCGGGTAGATGTTGCTGCGCGTCTGATGAGCCGGCGCTTCGGCGGCTACGAGTCTCTCCAGCTCGGCGTGATCGATGTCGCCGCCGCGCGGACAGTCGACCTGAAGCCGGTCGACATGGCCGTCGGGGCGACCGCTGCGCACTCCTGACCGATGACCCGACGTCCTCAGGACACCCGGCCCGTCCGCCGCTCCGGGGGCGATCCGTACGGGGTCGGACGCGCTGCGCCGTTCCTCGCGCCGTTGCTCTCGATGGCGGGCCTCCTGGTGATCGCGGTCGTGACGCTTTTCGCGCTCACCGGCCGGGTGCCGTTCCTGGGGAGTCCAACCGCGAGCGGGGGTGGCGGCACCGTGGCAGCGGGCCAGACGCCGTCGCCGAGCGCGCCGCCGGACGTCAACCCTGCGATCCAGGTCCAGGGTTCCCTCGTGTACGTCAAGGCGGGCAATCTCTGGATCCAGTCCGGCAACGCCGCTCGCCAACTCACGAACTCGGGCCGCGATTCGCAGCCGACGTGGTCGCCGGACGGCAGCTGGGTCTACTTCATCGAGACGCGTGAGACGGGCGGCAACTTCCCGGCCCAGGGAATCCTGAAGCGCTACGACCTCAAGTACCCGGTCCTGACGCGCATTCATCCCGACGGGAGCGGCCGCGAGGCGGTCCTATCCGGCCTCTACAAGACCGGGCCCGGCGGTGCGTACACCTGGTTCTGGTCAATCCTCGATCCGGCCGTCTCGCCCGACGGCACCCGGCTCGCGGTGGTCTCCGACGGGCCGGATCCTACCAAGGGCGACGTCGTGCTCCAGTTCGTGGATCTCAAGACGAAGCGGCTGGTGAGCGCCAAGCTGCCCGAGAACGCGCCGCTCGGCCACCAGGATCCGGCGTGGCACCCGGACGGGACGTCCATCCTCTACGTCAAGAACGCCCGAAGCGGGAGCGCGGGCGCGCCCGCCATCTGGCGCTTCAACGCGACGACGAAGAAGACCACCCCGTTCACCTCGGCCGGGTACACGGCGCCCGCATGGTCGCCGGACGGCCGGTACGTGGCCGCCGTGCGGACGACCTCGTTCGGCACGGACGTCGTGATCCTCGATGCGAACGGCGCGGAAGTGTCGCGGGTGACCACGGATGGTCGGTCCTGGGGGCCCACCTGGTCGCCGGACGGCCAGCAGCTCGCGTTCCTCTGGCTTTCCGGCGTCACCGTGGACCTCCAGCTTGCCACGCTCCAGCGAGCGGCGAACGGTGACGTCTCGGTCGTGAAGACCGATCCGCTTACCATCTTCAGTGGGCTCGACGGCAACAGCCGTCCGGCCTGGTGGGGTCCGGCGCCGCCTCCGGCAGCGTCGCCGCCTCCGGCAGCGTCGCCCTCCCCGGCCCTCACGCCAACTCCCTCGCCGTCATGACCAACGGCTATCTCGCGATGCTCGCCGCACGGACGGAGTCCATCGGGAGCGTGCTGTGCGTGGGCATCGACCCGGCGCCGGACGCGATCCCGGCCGGCCTTCCAGGCGGCCTGGCCGGTGTCGAGCGGTTCGCTCGGCTGATCGTCGAGGCCACGGCGCCCGTGGCCGCCGCGATGAAGCCAAACCTCGCGTTCTTCGAGGCGTTCGGGAGTCCCGGGCTAGCGGCCCTTGAGCGCGTTCGGGCCGCGATCCCTGCCGGTATCCCCGTCATCGCCGACGCGAAGCGAGGCGACGTTGAGACGACGGTTGCCCGCCAGGCGGTCGCGCTCTTCGAGCGACTCGGCGTGGACGCTGTCACGGCGAGCCCGTACCTGGGGCTCAGGGCGCTGGAGCCGTTCCTCGAACGGGAGGGTCGGTTCACGTACATTCTCTGCCGGACCTCGAACCCTGCCGCCGGCGAGCTGCAGGACCTCGTGGTCGCGGCGGACCCGGATCGCGGCTTCCCGGCCGAGCCGCTCCACCGGCGCGTGGCCCGGCTCGTCGCCGCAGCCGGCCTCGGCGAGCGCGCCGGCCTCGTCGTGGGCGCCACGGCGCCGGCCGAGCTGGCTGGCCTCCGCGCCGTCGTGCCGGGTCTGGCGTTCCTCGTGCCGGGCGTCGGTGCCCAGGGGGGCGAGGCCGCCGACGTCCTTGCCCACGGGTCTGCTACTGCCCTTCCGACAGGCGGGAGGCCGGGCGGCGGGCTGCTCGTCAACGTGTCGCGCGGCATCGCCGGCGCCGCGCTCGAGAAGCCGTCCGCGGGGCGCCCGGACGACCCCGGAGAGCGGCTCGCGGAGGCCGCCCGCGCGTGGGCCGCGCGCCTGCCTGTGCTAGGCTGAGACCGCCGCGAATGGCGCCCGGACCCACCGGCGTGGCGGCCTGGATCCTGTAGTCAGAGGTTCGCCGCGATGCCGAACATCGGCCCCGTCGAGCTGGTCATCATCCTCGTGATCGCGCTCCTCGTCATTGGCCCGGGCAAGCTGCCGGACGTCGGCTCCGCACTCGGCAAGAGCATCCGCGAGTTCCGCAAGGCCGCCTCGGACGTGCAGGAGTCGGTGAAGCTCGACGCCCCGATCGCCCCGACTCCGGCCGCGCCGGCGCCGGCTGCCCCGGTCGTCGTCGCCCCGACTCCGGCCGCGCCGGCGCCGGCTGCCCCGGTC
>JADGQG010000091.1 GCA_017882025.1 Chloroflexota bacterium | reverse complement strand
TCCACGGTCTGCCGGCGCCCGCTGCGGCGGAAGAACCCGAAGAGCCAGATGCCGACCACCAGCCCGATCGAGGCAACGGCGACGCTGACGAGGATCAGCGCCCCGTCGATGCCGAACAGCGCGAACGGCTCCGTGGCCTGACCCAGCGTCTCTTCCGCGCCAGCGAACACCGGGTGCAACCAGTGGGTGAGCACGGAATCGCCGAACGGCAGGCCCAGCCACAGGCCCAGCAGCATGGACGGGATGGCCAGCAGGACCAGCGGCAGCGTCATCGTCCACGTCGATTCGTGGATCTTCGGCTCCACCGCCGGGTCCACGTGACTCTTGCCGTAGAAGGTCTTGCCCATCAGCCGCCACATGTAGAAGGCGGTCATGCCGGCCACCACCACGCCGATCGCCCAGACCCAGCCGAAGTTGAGCTTGAACGCCTCGCCCAGGATCTCGTCCTTGCTGAAGAAGCCGGCGAACGGCGGGATGCCCGCGATCGCGATCGTGCCGACCAGCATCGTCGCGTGAGTGATCGGGATCTTCCGCCAGAGCGCGCCCATCCGGTTCATGTCCTGCTCGTCGTGGACCGCGTGGATCACGGAGCCGGAGCCCAGGAAGAGGAGGCCCTTGAAGAAGCCGTGCGCCATGAGGTGGAAGATCGCCGCCACGTACGCCCCCACGCCGAGGGCCGCGAACATGTAGCCCAGCTGGCTCAACGTGGAGTAGGCGAGGACGCGCTTGATGTCCGTCTGGGTGAACGCGATCGAGGCGGCCAGGATCGCGGTGAAGATGCCGATGGCGGCCACCACGACCATCGCCTCCGGCACATGGCTGAAGATCGGGTTCGTCCGGGCCACCAGGTAGACGCCGGCGTTCACCATCGTGGCCGCATGGATGAGGGCCGAGACCGGCGTCGGGCCCTCCATCGCGTCCGGCAGCCAGACGTGGAGCGGGAACTGGGCGCTCTTGCCGACGGCGCCGCAGAACACCAGCAGTGCGATGGCGAGGATGGTCCCGTGGTCCAGCCCGGCGATCCTGTCGAACGCCTCGCGCATGTTCAGGGTGCCGGTGGAGACCCAGATGAGCATGATCCCGAGCGCGAAGCCCACGTCGCCGACGCGGTTCACGATGAAGGCCTTCTTCGCGGCCAGCGCCGCGGAACGCTTGCCGTACCAGAAGCCGATGAGGAGGTAGCTCGACAGGCCGACGAGCTCCCAGCCCGCGAAGACCGTCAGGAAGTTGTCCGCGAGAACGAGGAGCAGCATGCTGAACATGAAGAGGTTCAGGTAGGCAAAGAAGCGCCAGCGGCCCGGATCGTGGGCCATGTACCCGACCGAGTAGAGGTGGACGAGCAGCCCGATCGTCGTCACGACGATCAGCAGGCATGCCGTCAGCTGGTCGACGAAGAACCCGATGTCGACGTTGAACGCGCCCGCCGAGATCCAGCGCCAGAGCGTGATCCCGGCCCCGTGCTCGCCGAAGCCACCGGTCAGGGCCTGGTAGACGACCGCCATGCTCAGCAGCCAGGTCACGGTGACGCCGAGCAGTGGCAGCACGAATGCCGGCCGTCCCATCCGTCGCCCGAAGAACGCCGTGAAGACGAACCCGGCGAGCGGGATCGCCGGGATGAGCGGCACGAGATTGATCAGGCTGTCGGGCGCTGCGCCGCCCACCGCCGCGGCGGCGAGCAACGGCGACACGCTCGGGATGAGGGGTTCGAACACGGGGGCGGCTCGGCTCCTGCGGCTATTGGCGCATGGCGTCGTACTCGTCGACGAGCGGCGTGCGGCGATTCCGGTAGATGGCCATGACGATGGCCAGGCCCACGGTCGCTTCGGCCGCGGCCACGGCCATCACCATCAGGGCGATGACGGAGGCCGTGCCGTTGAGGGCCGGGATGAAGGCCCCGAACGAGATGATCGTCAGGTTGACGGCGTTGAGCATCAGCTCGATCGACATGAGCATGCTGATCGCGTTGCGCCGGGCCAGGAAGCCGAACGTGCCGATCGCGAACAGGATCCCGGAGACGACGAGGTAGGCGTCGAGGCTCTGGCTCACGCGTCCCGGCCCTCGCGCTTGGCCAGGTAGATGCCCCCGATCACCGCCGCGAGAAGGAGCACGCTCACGACCTCGAACGGGAGGATGTAGGTGGTGAACAGGAGGCGGGCCAGCGCATCCGTCCCGGTCGCGATCCGCTTCGTCACCGCGCCCCAGTCCGTGGCGCTCGCAGTGAGCGCGATCATCACGGCCAGCACGATTGCGGCGATCGCGGCTGGCAGCGCCTGCGCCTGGAAGACCAGCCCGACCGGCGCGTTCTTCGCCTGGGTCAGCATGACCGCGAACAGGATGAGGACGGCGATCGCGCCGATGTAGACGAGCACCTGGGCGGCGGCCACGAGCGGGGCGCCCAGCATCACGTAGATCCCGGCGAGGGCTCCGAACGCCACGATCATGGCCAGCCCGCAACGGATGATGTCGCGGAGCGTCACGACGAGGAGGGCGGACCCCAGCATCACGGCCGCCAGGACCAGGAAGAGCACGTCGCCCCAGCTGATCCCGAGGACCGGGACGGTATCCGGTATCGGCACCTGTTCCTCTCCCTCCGCCGTGCGCTGCGCGTGGCCGGCCGGGCGACCTCCCGCCCGCGACCCCGCTGGGTCTACCGGTTGTGGGCGAGCCCGGCGCCGCCGCCGGCCGGGCCGTGCCCATTGTGGCCGTTGTGGGGGTGGCTCGCGCCACCGCGGCCATTCCCGCTCGGGTCGCCGGCGAGCGAGGACGGCAGCACGGGGAGCTGCCGCGGCCCGACATCCCGGCCGGAAGCGATTGCCCGCTCCAGCCAGTCGCGCTCCCGGCGAACGTAGGTCATCTCCGTCTCACGGTCGACAGCCGCGATCGCGATGAGGTCGATCATCGGCTCTTCGCGGCTCACGTGGGCGAGCTCGAAGTCGGGCCCGCAGCGGAGCGCGTCGTACGGGCAGGCGTCGACGCAGATCCCGCACAGGATGCAGCGGCTCTCGTCCACTTCGTACTTCTCGAGGATCCTCGGCTTCGGCATGAGCGCGCCGGTCGGGCACGTCTCCGCGCAGCGCCCGCACGAGACGCACGGCGTGTCGTTGAGGCTCATGTCCAGGGGCGTGGTCACGAGCGTGTCGAAGCCGATCCGCATGAAGTCGTAGCAGGCCGCCCCCACGACCTCGGCGCACACGTTGGCGCAGCGGCCGCAGTCGATGCAGCGCGACGGCTCGCGGAGGATGAAGGCGTGGCTGTCGTCGCGGATGTAGTCGTGGTTGGAGCCGGTGAAGCGGTTCTCGGTCACGCTCCGGAAGCCGGCCCCCCGGTTGTTCTGCGGCTCCAGCGTCTTGAGGGTGGTCCCGTACTCGATCCCCAGGCGTCGCAGGTCGCAGAATCCGATCGCCTCGCAGGTGCACTGGAGGCAGCGGGTGGATTCGGCCACGGCCTCGCTCGGCGTGTACGGGATCTCGTACTCCACGTAGTTCGAGCGCCGCTCCTCGGCCGGCATGCTCCGGAGCCGGTTGCGGGGAGCCTTCACCTCCGAGGTGAACGGGACGATGCTCAGGAACTCCGGCTGCGGCTCCGCCAGCGTCTGGCGAGTCCGGATCTCGCCGAGGTCCATCCCCTTGAGGAATGCGTCGACCGCGTAGGACGCCCGCCGCCCGTCGGCGATCGCCGCGACCACTGTCTGGGCGCCGTTGCGAACGTCGCCCGCGCCGAAGACGCCCGGCCGCGGGGTGACGAAGGTCACTGCGTCGGCCTTGAGGCGCTTGTACTTGGTCGCCTCCACGCCGTCCGAATCGCCGCCGATCCAGGACAGGTCCGGCCCCTGGCCGATCGCGAGGAGGACCCGGTCGCATTCGATCGTGAACTCGGTGCCGGGGGCCGGCTCGGGGCGCCGTCGGCCGGAAGCATCGGCAGCGCCCAGCTGCATGCGGATGAACTCCACGCCGGTGACCTTGCCCTCCGCGTTGGCGATGACCCGCGTCGGACCGGCCTGGAAGATCGTCGTGACGCCTTCCTCGATCGCCTCGTGGACCTCGCCCGACGCGGGCATGTCCTTCATGTCGCGGCGGTAGACGAGCGTGACCTCCGATGCACCCTGGCGCACCGAGGTGCGCGAGCAGTCCATGGACGTGAAGCCGCCACCGATCACGACCACCCGCGTCCCCGCATGGCCCGGGTAGGTCAGGCCGAGCGTCGCGATCTTGAGGTATTCCAGGCCGTCGATGACGCCTTCGGCGTCCTCGCCGGGGATCCCCAGCTTGTTCGTGTCGTAGCAGCCGATCGCCACCACCACGGCGTCGTAGCCCTGGTTCTGGAGGTCGTCCAGGCTGAAGTCGCGCCCCAGTCCCTGGTTGCAGACGAAGCGCCCGCCGAGCCGGGTGATGCTCTCGTACTCCGGATCGAGCACCCGCTCCTTCGGCAGCCGGTATTCCGGGATGCCGTAGCGGAGCATCCCGCCGGGGGCCGCGTCGCGTTCGTAGATCGTCACGTCGTGGCCGGCGATCAGGAGGTAGTAGGCCGCCGACGCGCCGGCCGGGCCGGAGCCGATCACGGCCACCCGCTTGCCGGACTTCGGCTGGAGCTCGAACGGGACGGGCGGGTCCACGTCCTGCTCGCGCATCGCCAGGATCACCTGGTCGCCCGCGTAGCGGTGGCTATCGCGGATCGCGATCGCCTCGTCCACCTCGTCGCGGCGGCAGTGCTCCTCGCACGGCGCCGGGCAGACCCGGCCCAGGATGGACGGGAATGGGATGGTCCGCTTGAAGATTCGGGCCGACTCGCGGAACTCGCCCTCGGCGTTCGCCTTGAGGAAGCCCGGGATGTCGATGTGGCTGGGGCACTTGTTCTGGCAGGGCGGCAGGCAGTACGCGTTGTGGTCGGAGAAGATCAGCTCCAGGTTGGTCCGGCGCAGGCGGCGGACCTCCTCCGTCTGGGTCTGGACCAGCATGCCCGCCTCGGCCAGGCGCGAGCACGAGATCGGCGGGTGCTCCTCGCCCGCCACGTCCACCACGCACATCCGGCACGCCCCGAAGCCGGGCAGCTTCGGCTCGTAGCAGAGGGTCGGGACCTCGATCCCGTTGTCCCTGCAGACCTCGAGGATCGTCTGGCCCTCGCGGCCCTCGACGACGCGCCCATCTACTTCCAGACGGATGACCGGCGTGGACTGCGGGCGCTGCGGCGCCTGGGTGCGGAGCAGCCGCTCCGCCAGCGAATCGACCACCGGCTCGGGTCGCGCCGTGGAGACGAGGTCGGCTGGGCGGGAGATGAGGTCGGCCATCGCGGTCGTGCCTATCCTCCGTGCCTTGTCCCGACGGCCACGACCTCGACGGGGGTGCAGACGCCGGCGGGGCAGAGGCCCCGCAGGATGTGATCGTCGATCTCGGGCCGGAAGTATCGCATCCCGGTCGCGAGCGGGCCCGTGGCCAGCCGTTCGTGGTCGCACAGCGCGCTGCCCACGATGTCCGCGCCGAGGTCCGCAAGGAGCTGCGCGTCGGTCGGGCGGGCCAGGCCCGTGGCGATCCGCTCGCCGATCTCGGACATCCGGCGCAGCCCGATCCGGCAGGGGATCGTCTTCCCGCACGCCTCGTCCGCGCAGTAGCGGGTCAGGAGACGCGCCAGGTCCACGATGCAGGTCCGGTCGTCGGCCACGACCACCGAACCGGACCCGACGTGGGCGCCGGCTGCCCGGAGCGTCCCGAACGTGTACGGCGTGGTCGCGAGGTTTGCCGGCAGGAGGCCGCCGGACGGCCCGCCCACGAGGACGGCCTTGAGCGGCCGGCCGTTCGCGACGCCGCCCGCCAGCCCCACGATCTCCGCGAGCGACGTCCCGGTTGGCACTTCGGCAATGCCGGGAGTTGCCACGGCCCCGCTCACCTGGACCAGGACCGTGCCCGGGGCGTCCGGGTCGCCGATGGCGCGATACGCGTCCGCACCGTGCACCACGATCCAGGGGACGGCGGCGAGCGTCGCGACGTTGTGGACGAGCGTCGGCCGGCCCCACAGCCCGCGCTCGGACGGGTACGGCGGCCGCTGCTCGGGCTGGCCGCGGCGTCCCTCCAGGGCCTTGAGGAGGACCGTCTCCTCGCCCAGCATGTAGGCGCCCTGCACCGTCCGGACGGTCATCCGGACCGGGCGCCCGGATCCCAGCACGTCCTCGCCGACGTACCCGGCCTCCTCGGCGGCTGCCACGGCGAGCTCCAGCGCGGCGACGGCGTCGGCGTACTCGGCCCGGACCGCGAGGACCGCCTCCTCGGCGCCGACGGAGAGCGCGGCGATCGCCAGGCCCTCCACGATCGCGAACGGGCGGGCGGTCATCAGGTGGCGGTTCGTGCCTCCGGCGGGGTCGGCCTCGTAGCCGTTCGCGACGGCGTAGCGGACCCCGTCCGGCGTCCCGGCGACCGCGCGCCACTTCTGGGCGGCCGGGAAGCCGGCGCCGCCCCGCCCGCGCAGGCCGGACTCGGCGAGCGTCGCTGTCGTGAGCGTTGCGCCCAGGTCCTGGAGCGCGCGGGTCAGCCCGGCGAACGCGCCGGCCCGGACCGCGGCGTCCAGGTCGGCCGGATCCGCGCCCGGCGCGTGGCCAACCGGCGTCTCGCCGAGGAGCGGTCGCGGCCAGGCGGCGGGGGTCGAGAGGATCGTCGTCATCGGCTCAGTGGAGGGTCCGGGTGGCCGGGTGCTCACCGGCGAGCGCCCGGGCCCAGGCAGTGGCGTTCGCCGGCGTGACCTCCGGCTGCGGCTCGCCGTCCAGCGCGACGAGCGGCGCCGGTGCGCCCGCGAGGTGGGTCGGCAGCCAGGCCAGGCGCATTCGGCCGCCCGGCGTCACCTGCCCCAGCCCCGTCCGGAGCCCGGCGGCCAGCGCGTCCGCCAGTCGACCGCCGCCCTGCATCAGGCAGGCGGTGCAGCGACAGACGGCGACCTGCTCGACGGTCTTCTCGAACCGGAAGTGGCGGTAGTACGTGGCGGTGCCGTAGATCATCGCGTACCACGACCCGGTCGTGAAGCTGACCTGCTTGAGCGCGGCGACAGGCAGGTGGCCGAACTCGGCCTGGATCGCCTCCAGGATGGAGAGCATCCGGTGTGGGTCGTAGTCGTAGTCCTCCAGGATCCGGTCCACCGCGGCGGTGTCCACGGCCTCGAAGTGGGTGTAGGTCGGATCCGGCACCTCGCGACCTGCGCGCCGCAGGGCCGCCTCCTCGCGCCGCTCGCCGTACGTCTCCGAGGCGCCCCAGTGGACGGCGTAGCGGCCCTTCGTGTCCGTGCCGCCCATGTCGATGCACTCGATGGGGCAGGCCTGGGCACACTGGAAGCAGGTCTCGCACTTGAGCGCGCCGTGCTCGTCGTAGAGCAGCTGCATGCGGCCGCGGTACTTGACGGCGATATCGGGCGTCACCTCCGGGTAGCGGATCGTCACCTTCGGCGCGAAGAACCGCCGCAGCGTGAGCGCCATGCCCTTGAGGATGCCCATCCCGGGAACGAAGCTCATGCCCGCGCCCTCACCGGTTCGCCAGGAT
>JADGQG010000090.1 GCA_017882025.1 Chloroflexota bacterium | reverse complement strand
GAACATCCGCGGCCCGGGACCACGGCCGGGAGGGCGGCCGCCGCCCGGCGCGCCTCTGCTACGATCCCCGCGTGCCGTTCGAGATCAACGGGATCCGCATCCCGACCATCCAGAAGGAGAACGTGGCGGTCCGCTGCCGCGGGTGCGGCGACGTGATCGAGGGTGCTCCGTTCCGCGTCAATCTCATGGACATCACGGCCGTGGAGATCCCTCCGGCCTGGTCCGGCAGGACCTCGATCAACCCCGGCCCCTTCCAGTTCCACCCGGACCCGGCCTGCGCGCGTCGCTGGATGCGCGAGCGCGGCAACCTGTTCTGCCGGAAGTCCGCGATCCGCGAGCTGATGCGCCCCATCGCGATCCCCGGCGAAGCGCCACGCTGGGGCCTCTGCGACGGGCTCCATCACGACGACCACGAGCTCGTCCCCGCCTGACCGGCCCGACAGGGCCGCCTGGGAGGCCTCCCCGGCATGAGCGTCTTCATCCCCGCAATCACCGCGCTGATCGCGCTGGTCTTCGCGATCGCGCTGGTGGACCAGTGGCGGGTCCGGCGCCAGAGCTTCCAGCTCACCTGGGCGATCGGGATGCTCTTCTTCGGGATCGCCAGCGGGTGCGAGACGATTGCCGCCGCGAACGGCTGGAGCGAGCCGCTCTACCGGACCTGGTACCTGACGGGCGCCGTCTGGACGGCCGGCTGGCTGGGACTGGGGACCGCGTTCCTGCTGGGACGGACGCATTTCGGTTACGCCTTCGCGCTCTGCCTCTTCCTGGCCGGCCTGTTCACGTTCCTGACCCAGCGGCGCTACAACTACGAGGGGGCCGGGAGCTCCCCGATCCTCTACTTCATCGCGGCCGGCATCCTCGCTCTCGCCGTGGCCGTCGAGACGTACTTCCAGGACAATCGCTGGCCCCGGATCGCGGCGCTCGGAGTGGTCGGCGCGAGCCTCCTCTCCGTGGGCCTGATGCTGACGACAACGCTCGCCGCGCCGGGCTGGAAGGTGGATCCCGCCACGAACGCGCCGATTGCCGACCTGTTCCCCGGCACGCTCCGCCTCCTCACCCCGTTCCTCAACGTCACCGGCGGCCTTGCCCTCGCGTTCGGCGCGATCTTCTCCGCCTACGTCTTCATGCCGAAGCGGCGCATCCTCGACTACTCGCTGGACCCGAACCAGCCCGGCGACCAGTTCCTGTTCAACCTGGCGATCTCGCCGGTCGCCATCACCGTCAACTTCGTCGCGTCGCTGCCATCCGCGCTCCGGGCGCTCCTGGCGGGGCGCCTGCACAGCCGCGTCCCGGCCACGATCCTCATCGCGATCGGGGCGTTCCTCGCCTCCTCGGGCGACATCCTTGCGCGGTTCGGCGTCACGGACTTCTTCGTCCTGGGAAAGCTGGTGGCCGTCATCTTCCTGTTCCTGGGATTCCTCGTGAGCGTCGAGGCGTTCAGCGAGGTGCGGGTCCCGTTCACCCGGATCGTCCTGCTCCGGCGGCGGGCCGAGCCGGCGACGGCCGGCGAATCGCAGCCGAGCACCTGACGGGGTTCGGTGGCCGCTACCCTTCGCCCGTGACCCTCCCCCGTGGGCGGCTCGGCGGCACGCTCGCCATCGCCGTCGCCGCCTGTCTCTTCGGCACGCTCGGCCCGGCATCCCGCGGCGCGTACGACGCGGGCCTGACCCCGCTCACGTTCGCCCTGTGGCGCGCCGCCCTGGGCACGCTGGGCCTGTTGGCGATCATCGCGGCGCTTTCGATCCGCGGCCGTGATCGCCTGCGCTGGAAGGCGTTCGACCGTCGCACGGTCGCGGCGCTCGGCGCAGCGGTGTTCGCCGGCATCGTGCTCAACCTGGCGATCTTCGCGGCCTTCGGGCGAATGTCGATCGCCCTCGCGCTCCTCGGCTTCTACACGTACCCGGCGCTCGTCGCGATGGGCGCGGTCGCCACCGGAGAGGAGCGGCTCAACCGGGCGCGCGTGGTGGCGCTCTCCCTCGCGCTCGTCGGGATGGTGGTGGTCGTGCTGGGGGGCTCGGGCGGCGGCCCCGGCTTCGAGCTGGCCGGCTTTGGCCTGGCCCTGCTCGCGGCCGCGATGCAGGCCGTCTACGTGCTCCTGGGACGGCGCGGCTTCCCGGCCGTCCCGACCGCGGAGGCGACGCTCGTGGTCCTGGGCGGCGAGGCGGTCGGCTTCCTTCTGCTGACGCTCGCGACCGGGTCGCTGGACGTGGCACTGCTGCCCTTCAGGTCGCCAGAGGCCCTCCCGGTGCTGATCTGGGCCGGCGTCGCCGGCGCGTCGATCCCGACGCTCCTGTTCCTGCTGGGGATCCGCTCCATTGGCCCCACCCGGGCAGCCATCATCGCGTTGATCGAGCCGGTGGCCGGCGCCACGCTGGCCGCCGTCCTCCTCGCGGAGCTCCTGGGTCCCGTACAGGTCGCCGGCGGCGTGCTCGTGCTGGCCGGGGCCGCCCTGCTCCAGCGAGGCGGCGAAGCTGCCGAGCCCCACGAAGCGACGAGCGGAACCGCCTGACGGCAGCTCCACGGCGGGCGCCGACCGAGCGAACACCCTGACCGAGCGGACACCGCGAGCGAGCGGCGCTCTCGGCCCTCGTATACTGCACGTGCCCGGTCCAGCGAGGCGCTCTCGCCCGGGCAGCCATTGCCCGCATTCGAGTTGCTCGAGGTTCCATGCGCGTCCGCAAGGCCGTCTTCCCGGCCGCCGGCTGGGGTACCCGCTTCCTGCCTGCCACCAAGGCCCAGCCCAAGGAGATGCTCCCGCTCGTCGACAAGCCCGTCATCCAGTACGCGGTCGAAGAGGCCGTCGCCGCGGGCATCGAGCAGGTGATCATCGTCACCTCCAGCCAGAAGCGCGCGATCGAGGACCACTTCGACACCAACTACGAGCTCGAGCACCTCCTCGAGGAGCGTGGCGAGATCGAGCTGCTGCGCCAGATGCGCCACATCACCGATCTCGCCCAGATCGCCTACGTGCGACAGAAGGAGCAACTGGGTCTCGGCCACGCGGTCCTCATGGCGAAAGAGCTGGTGGGCCACGAGCCGTTCGCGGTGATCCTCTCGGACGACGTGGTGGTCGGCGAGCAGCCCTGCATCGGGCAGCTGATCCGCGCCTACGCCCAGACCCACTCGTCCGTGGTGGCCGTGATGGAGGTGCCCAACGAGGAGACGTCCCGCTACGGGGTCATCGGCGGGCAGCGCGTCGACGGCGACGACGGTCGACTCTGGAAGGTCGACCAGCTCGTGGAGAAGCCGGCGCCCGGCTACTCGCCGTCCAACCTCGCGATCATCGGCCGCTACGTGCTGACGCCGAAGATCTTCGACAAGCTGGAGCGGACGACACACGGTGCCGGGGGCGAGATCCAGCTCACCGACGCGATCCAGGCGCTCATGGAAGAGCAGGCGGTCTACGGCTACGAGTTCGACGGGACCCGCTACGATGCCGGGACGACCATGGGCTGGCTGAAGGCCTCGGTCGAGCTCGCGCTCGTCCGGCCGGACCTGGGCGAGGAGTTCGGCGCCTACCTGCGCGGCCTGGACTTCTAGGTCTCAGGACCCCGCGCGTCGAGGCGCGCGGCAGCGGACGAAAGGAGACGGATCGTGGCGGGTCTCGGCGACGTGCTCGGCGGGCGGTATCGCCTCGTCGAGCTGCTGGGCCAGGGCGGCATGGCCAGGATCTACCGCGCCACCGACAGCCAGCTTGGCCGCGACGTCGCCGTGAAGGTGCTCCACCGGGAGTTCGGTCGCGACCCGGACTTCGTGGCACGGTTCCGCCAGGAGGCCCAGGCCGCAGCCGCGCTCAGCCACCCCGGCATCGTCGGGGTCTACGACTTCGGCACGGACGACGAGGGCCCGTACCTGGTCATGGAGCTCGTCGACGGCGAGGATCTCGCCTCGGTCCTGCGTCGCAACGGGCCGCTCCCGCCGCGCCAGGCGGCCCGGCTGGTGGCCGAGGTGGGCCGCGCGCTCAACGCGGCGCATGACCGGGGGATCGTCCATCGCGACGTGAAGCCCGGGAACATCATGCTGACCGCCACCGGGCGCGTGAAGGTGACCGACTTCGGGATCGCGCGCGCCTGGGCGGACGCCGGCCTGACACTGCCCGGCACGACGCTGGGGTCCGTCCACTATTTCAGCCCGGAGCAGGCGCTCGGCGAGCCGGCGACGGCCGCCTCGGACGTCTACAGCCTGGGGATCGTCCTCTACGAGCTGCTGGCCGGCCGCCGCCCGTGGGAAGGTGACTCCGCCGCCGCGGTCGCGATGGCGCGCATCTCGGCCCCGCCGCCACGCGTGTCCGACGTTCGGCCCAGCGTCCCGCCGGCCCTCGAGGCGATCGATCGGAAGGCGCTGGCTCGCGACGCGGCGGCTCGCTACCCGAGCGCGGGCGCGATGGCAGACGCGCTGGAGGCGTTCCTGGAGGAGGGCCGGGTCGCGGCGCCGGTCGCGGCGGGTCTCGCGGGTCCCGTCCGTGCCGTGGGTGCGGCCGGCATCGGCGCCGCCGCGACGTCCGCCATGCGCGTGCCGCCACCGTATGACCCGGCCGCCTACGCCGACGGGTCGGCCGGAGGCACCGCGCCCCCACGCCGTTCCCCAACGGCGCCACCGCCAACCGACCCCGGCGAGGACGGTGGCACGAGCCCCTGGGTCTGGGTGGCCGGCGTGCTCGGGCTCCTCATCCTCGCGATCGCCGGTTTCCTCCTCTTCCGGCTCGCCTCGGCGGGCTCCGGCCCCGCGGCGACGCCCGGGCCCGGCAATGTGACCCTGCCGTCGTTCGTCAACCAGGCGTACGTCGATGCGAGCACGACGGCCGACCAGCTGGGCATCACGCTCACGCCCACCTTCGTCAAAAGCAACCTCGCCGCGGACGGTACGGTCGTCGCGCAGGATCTGCCCGCCGGAACCAGCGTCGTGAAAGGGTCTACCGTCAAGGTGGACGTCGTGAGTGGCCAGGACCTGGTTGTCGTGCCGTCAATCGTGGGGTTGACCGTGGGGGACGCGATCCGTGCCCTGACGGACGCGAAGCTCCTGCCGGGCGCCCGGACGGACCAATTCGACCCGGCGGTCGCGGCCGGCTCGATCATCGGACAGGGGCTGCAGGCGGGCGTGTCGATGCCCACCAACACGCCGGTCGACTACGTGGTCTCGAAGGGCCCGGAGCCGTCCCCCAGCCCGTCCCCGACACCCACGCCGGTTCCGTCCCCGTCGCCCACGCCTACCCCCACGCCGACACCCACGCCGGTCCGGGTGACGGTGGGAACGTACGTCGGCCTGACCGTGGCGCAAGCCAAGGCCCAGGCCACGCTCGAGGACCTCGTGATCAGGTGGCAGGGCGGAGGCACCCCGGCAGAATCGGACATCGTCGTCGCGCCGCAGAACCCTCGGGCGGGCGCGAGCGTGGCGCCCGGGTCGACGATCCTGCTCAACACTACGACGCCCCCGCCTCCGAGCCCGACGCCGTTGCCGTCGCCGTCGCCCTGACGGCGACGAAGCGCGCCGCGACCAGTCGGCGCATGGAACGGATGTTCAGGCGCCCGGCTTGCTCCAGAGCGTGCCGGGCGCCGGGAACGGTGGCCCCGCCGGGTCGATGATCGGGATCTGCGCCCCGGCCTCCGATCGCCCGGCGGCAACCGGAATCGGGCGCCAGCAGCCCCGGAGCTCGTCGCCGCGCAGCGCCGTCCGCCGCGAATCGAGGCCACAGGTGCCGCCAAGGGGGCCCGCGATCGCCCGGCGGAAATGGGCGCACGTGCCACAACTGGTGCTGGAGCGCCGGCACACCCAGCACCGCGCCGCCTCGGGCTGCGGCGTCCGGCAATGCGGACAGCGCCAGTTCGCCATGCACGGATGGTAGCTGCGCCTGCGCTGCGGCGCTAGGGGGTGATCGTGATCACGACGCGTCCGGACGCGTCGCCGTACTCCGGCGTGGTCAGGAAGGCGGTGCCGGTTCCCTTGCCGGGGGTGGCACCGGCGGGGATCGACGTCCCGAAGACCGCAACCCCGGACGCGTTGGTCGTCTCCTGGCCGGTGATCGGCGGCACGCCGAGGATGTTCAGCGTGAACGCGATGTCGCGCCCCGCCAGGTTCTTGCCCCCGGGATCCGTCGCGACGGCGCTCAGCTTCAGCATGCTGGGGAGTTGCTTCGCGCTGATCTTGGAGGCCGAGGCGGTGAGGGTGACCTTGAGCTGGCCGGTCCCGCGCTGGACCGTCAGGACGGCCGTCGCGGCATTGCCGGCCGGGTCCGTGGCGGTCACGGAGATCGCGTTCGTTCCGTCTGCGAGCGGGACGAGGACCTGGAAGCTCCCCGACGCATCCGCGGCGCCGACCGCGGTGCGCCCGTTCGCCTCGTTGCGCGCGCTTATGGTGGACGCGCCCTGCGTCTTGCCCACGATCGTGACGGAGGCGCCGTTGACGGCTGTCTTGTCCTTCGGCGACGAGATGGCGAGCGTGGGCTTCGTCGTGTCCAGGACATACGTCACGATCGGTGACGCCTCGCCCTCGCCCCTCGGGCCGACGACAGTCGCCGAAAAGTCATTGCGCCCCGGCTGGAGCGCCACGTCGGGGATCGCGAAGGTGGGAAGCTCGCCCAACGGGACCTCGCGGACCTGGACCGGCACCATCTTCGGGAGCGCGACGTAGAGGCGGATCATGAGGCCGGCTCGCTGTCCGCTGATGCTCGCCGGGACGCTGCCGGTGACGGTCACCGACGCCTGGTTCGTGGCGGCCTCCATCGGCGCGTCGAGCACCGGCGAGGTTGGGATGATCGCCAGCGTCGGGCCCGGCGACGGCGACGGGAGCACGGCACCGGCGATCGCGGAGACGGCACCGCCCACCGTCGACACGATCCTGGGCAGCGCACCGAGAATCGTGAACAGGACGACCGCGCTCAGCGCGACCACGGCGAGGCCCAGCACGGCCTTCGCGGCCACCGGCAGGCCATGCGGTCCTTCGGCGACGCGCGGCGGCGGGATGCGCGCGGCGACCGAAGAACGCGGGGCGGGGGAGGCCGGTCGGGGTCTGCCGGAGGAGGGCGGTCGGCGCCGGACCTGGCTCGGCCGTCCGCGGCGGGACATCATCGCGTGGCATTGTCGCACGCCGACGCAGGATGACCGTGGGCCGGTGGCGCGCACCCGGCCCACGGTCCGGGTCGCCCGCCCCCGCGAAGCTCCGGTGGGTGGCGGTCCGGTGTACGCTGGCGCACATTGCGCACGTTTGGGAGCGTGCGGTCCGGTGAGTGAGGGGATGGACGAAGGCGACGCGCAGCGCGCTCCGCGGCGACGTGCCGCCAGGCCATCGGTCGAATTGGGCCCCGTGACGCGTCCCGCCGTCCCACCGCCAGGGGGTGCGCCCGGCCGGCGTCCGCCCGTCCCGATGGGCTCGGGATACTGGCGCGTTCAGCGCCCGGTGCCGGTTGGGCCGGCCGCGATCCCGACCGGCCTTCGCGGTCCCGGGAAGGCGGCCTGGGGACCGCTCCCCCGGGCAGCCGCGCGCCCGGGCTTCGGCGCGCCACGCACCGGGTTCGGGCTGCCGAGCCTGCGGCGCAACGTCTGCCCGCACTTCTACATGACAGGCATCCGCGG
>JADGQG010000089.1 GCA_017882025.1 Chloroflexota bacterium | reverse complement strand
CTTGCGGAACCCATGGTCTTCGCCCTCGAACGGGAGGTAGGCGTGGGGGATGCCGTTCCCGCGCAGCGCCGCCACGATCCGCTCCGCTTCCCGTCAGCGGCGTCGCCGTCCGGTCGGGGCCGACGCGCAGCAGCCGCCCGGTCGCAAAGTCGGAGATGACGACGAGGTCGCCGGCGGCCAGGTATGCCGCGCCTCCGTACTCGTGGACGCGCGTCCGGACGTTGATGCCGGCCGGGCTGACGTCGCGGACGCCGCCCTCACGCGTCCACCGGACCAGCGTCTGGCGACCGTCGTCGTCGGCGCGGCCCTCAAGCCACGTGATGGCGCCACCGTCTCAGCGCGTCTCGGAGAGCCGGACGAACCCGGCCGCGACCGGGTCCAGGTCCCCCGGGCGAGGGCCAGCTGCCGTACCGCGCGACCGTGTCGGACGCTGCTCCATCGGGATCGGCGAACCGATCGAGTGGAGACCGATCTGTCATCGTCCGCTTACGTCCCGCTCTTCCACGAGTTGGAATAGGCTTCCTGCTCGGCGGTCATCCCGTCGATGTGGTGGCCGAGCGCCTCGAGCTTGAGGCGGGCGACCTCCCGGTCGATCGCCTCCGGAACGACGTAGACCATGCTCTCCAGCTCGGCGTGATGCCGGGCGACATACTCGGCGCAGAGTGCCTGGTTCGCAAAGCTCATGTCCATTACCGCGGCGGGGTGGCCCTCGGCGGCGCTGAGGTTGACCAGCCGGCCCTCGGCGATGAGGTGGAGCTTCTTGGGCCCGAGGTCGAACTCCTGGACGTTTTCGCGGACCTCGCGAACGTGGCCCTCGGCGAGCGCACGCAGTGCCTTGAGATCCAGCTCCGCGTCGAAGTGGCCGCTGTTGGCCATGATCGCTCCATCAGGCATCGCGACGAAGTGCTCGCGTCGGAACACGTTCACGTTGCCGGTGGCGGTGATGAACAGCTCGCCCCACGGCGCCGCCTGGTCAACGGTCTTCACCTCGAAGCCGTCCATGAGGGCCTCGAGAGCGCGCACGGGGCTCACCTCGACGACGGCGACGTGCGCGCCCATCCCCTTGAGGCGCGACGCGATCCCCTTGCCCACCCAGCCGTAACCGGCGACTACGGCGTGGCGCCCGGCGAGCAGGATATTCGTGGCCCGCAGGATCCCGTCGATCGTGCTCTGGCCGGTCCCGTACCGATTGTCGAAGAGGTGCTTCGTCTCTGCCTCGTTGACCGCGACCACCGGGAACCGCAGGGCGCCATCCTTCGCCATGGCGCGGAGGCGGATCACGCCCGTGGTGGTCTCCTCGGTCCCCGCGAGGACTTCGCCCAGCTGGCCCGGTCGCTCGCCGTGGAGCAGCGAGACCAGGTCGCAGCCGTCGTCCATGGTGAGCTGCGGATGAGTGTCCGCGACCGCGTTGAGGTGCGCGTAATACGTGTCGCGGTCCTCGCCGCGGCGCGCCCAGGTGGCAATCCCGTACCGCGCGGTGAGCGCTGCCGCCACGTCATCCTTCGTCGAGAGCGGGTTGCTCGCCGCAAGCGCGATCTCCGCCCCGCCCGCAGCGAGTGTGCGCATCAGGTTCGCGGTCTCGGTCGTGACGTGGAGGCAGGCGGCAATGCGCATGCCCCGGAGCGGCAGCTCACGCGCGAATCGCTCGCGGATGAGCCGGAGGACGGGCATCTCGCGCTCCGCCCACTCGATCCGGCGGACGCCTTCATCGGCGAGACCGAGGTCGGTAACGTCGTGGGGCGGCAGGGAAGTCGGGATGGTCATGGCAGCCAAAGTCTCCGGCAGGCGGGTGGGCAATGGGCCGCGGTGCGCGAGCCGCGGTGCGCGAGCCGCGGTGGGCGGGCGTCGCCCCTGATTATGCCCGACGCCGAGGCCGCGGCCGCCCGACGCCGAGGCCGCCCTTGGACTCCGCAGGACGTGTCGCCGGGGTCAACTCTCGCCGCGCCCCAGGAGCCGCCGGATGGGACCCTGGAGCGCGGTCAGCGGCCCCAACGCGGCGCCGTTCCGGTGGATGAGCCGCTCCTCGAAACGGACGTGCTCGCGGTATCCGAGCTTGGCGTAGGCCTGCAGCGCCGGCGGGTTGTCGGACCGGACGTTGAGCACGACCTGATCGCAGAAGCGCAGGAGGTCCGCGGTGACGGCGCCGGTGAGTGCGGTCGCATAACCACGGCCGCGGAAATCCGTGTGGGTCATCACGTTGCCGACCACGCCAAGGCGTGCCTCCGGCGAAATCACGTGCGTCCCGGCGGCGCTGATCAGGCGCCCGCCGACCCGGATCCCGTAGTACACGCCCTCCGCCACGGCCGACGGCGGCAGCCACGCCGTGAACCCCAGCTGGTAGAGGCGGTTGAGGTCGCCGACCTCCACCGGGAGCAGCCGCGCCACCTCCGCGGGGTAGGGGCGGAAGGTGGTGCGGTCGACCCACATCCGGACCATCGGCGGGCCGGGCTCCATGCGGTAGATGGAGGCGACCGCCGACAGGTGCTCAGTGCGCGCGGCCAGGTACGCGGCCCGCGGACGGATCAATTCCCGCAGGATCGCGGCGATGCCGGCGTTCTCGCCCATGACGAAGACAGGCTGCGGCGCGAGCCCGGCATACTCGAGGACCACCGCGACCGGATCCGACCCGGCGAATGCAACTCCCCAGCGAGTCCGTCCGAACTCGCGATCGTCGAGGTCGCACAACGCGTAGGCCGCGTAGATGCGGTCGCGCTCGAGGAAGGCGCGGAGAAGCCCGCGGTCCGTCGACGGGCGTACGACGAGGCCACGCGGCGCGTCCTGGCGTACTCCAGGGGCGACCACCTCAGGCCTCCGCCCTGGCCTGGTCCGTCGGTCCAGTGACCACGCCAGCGGAATCCGCGCTCGCGGCAGCGGGCGTCTCGAGCGCAGGCGCCGCGGCCGCGAGCGCCGTCCCGTAGGGCGCCCGGAGCACGCCGGCCTCCGTCACGATGGCCGTCACGAGCTCTGCCGGGACGACGTCAACGGATGGGTTGACCGCGGACGTGCCCTCCGGCGCGATCCGCCGACCGCCGAGCGAGAGCAGCTCCGCGGCCGGGCGCGGCTCGGCCCGCAGCGCGCGGCCGTCGGCCGCCTCGCGGTCGTACGTGCTCAGCGGGGCGGCGACCAGGAACGGAATGGCGTGCCGTTCGGCGACGACGGCCAGTCCGTAGCTGCCCGGATCGCACGCGACGTCGCCGTTGCGGGCGATCGCCTCCGGGCCGACGATGACGGCATCCACCTCGCCGCGCGCCAGCAGGCCGGCCGCCGCCCCATCGCCGACGAGCGCGAACGGGATCCCGGCCAGCGCAAGCTCCCAGGCGACCAGTCGAGCACCCGCCAGCCAGGGCCGGGTCTCGGCGACCAGGATGTTGACATCGCGGCCTCCGTCGCGGACCGCACGCACGACCGCGAGCGCGGTGCCCACCTGCCCGCCGGCAAGCGCGCCGGTGCTGCCGATCGTCAGGATCCGGAGCGTGTCGCCGGCGCCCGTGTGCGGGTCCGACCCGAAGAAGGCCGCGCCGTAGGCCGCCAGGAGAGCGTGACCCATGACTGCCTCGCCGACGATCGCGTCGGCCTCGTCACGCAGGGCCGAGGCCACGGTTGGGCCGTCCCGCTCGAGGTCCCCGATTGCCGCGAACCGCGCCAGCATCCGGTCCATCGCGTTGCGCACGGGCGCCGCGGTCGGGGCGGCGTTCCGGAGGGCATTCGCAGTCCCGAAGAGGATCGCGCGTCGGGCGTGCGGCGACGCGACAAGCGAGCGCCCCGCCGTCAGGGCAAGCCCGCACGCGGCCACCTGGCCGAGCAGCGGCGCGCCGCGGACGACGGACTCGCGGATCGCGTGCGCGACGTCCGCCCCGGACACACAGGCGACCTCGACAAGCTCGTCGGGAAGGCGCCGCTGGTCCAGCAGGACCACCTGCTCAGGCTCGAGGCGGAAGGGGCTCCGAAACCCGGTCGACCGTTCGGTCATTGCCGCAACGCTCGCTCCGACCGGCGCGATCGCCGTGTCGGCCGACCCAAGGAGTGCACTCGCCATCTCGGCCGAGCCCTCGCGCAGCGCACCGGCCGCCCCGATGACCGTGGCCGCGGTCTTCATCGCGTCGGCCGCGAAGGATCGAAAGAACTGCCGCCGGCCGAGCCGCCGTGCCTCGTCGGGATCGACCCCGACGGCATCGGGCGCGACCGTCACAGGTGCGGTCGGCTTGGGCGCAGGGCGCCGCTCGTCGGTCAAGGACCCGCCTCCGCCCAGGCCCGACTCAGTAGGTGATGACCGAGGAGACCGTGTAGCCGGCGAGCCGGTCGCGGCCCTTGAGGAACCCGAGCTCGACGAGGAAGGCCAGTCCGACAATCTCGCCCTTGAGTCGCTGGACCAGCTCCACCGTCCCATTGACGGTCCCGCCCGTTGCGAGCAGATCGTCCACGATAAGGACCTTCTGGCCCGACTGGATCGCGTCGCGGTGGACCTCCAGGGTGTTGGATCCGTACTCGAGCGCGTACTCGACGCTGATGGTCTCCGCCGGCAGCTTGCCAAGCTTGCGTACGGGTACCAGGCCGGCACCCAGCTGGTAGGCCATCGGGGCCGAGAAGATGAAGCCGCGTGACTCCATCCCGACCACGATGTCGATCGCCATGCCGGCGTACGGCGCAAGCATCGCGTCGATCGCCGCTCGGTAGGCCACGGGGTCCTTGAGGAGCGTGGTGATGTCGTAGAAGAGAATGCCCGGCTTCGGAAAGTCCGGGATCTCGCGGATCCTCGCGCGGAGCTCGTCCGGCGTCATTGCTGCTGCGAACCTCCGAGGGCGCGGCGAGGGCGCGGTCGCGCATGCGGGTCGAACGGGGTTGGGCGCCCGGCGAGAGTCTACCGCAGCGCGGCACCCTCCCGATCGGCGAGCCTGGCGGCGAGCCCACTGATCCCCGCGTCCGCCTGCTCGGGCGCATTGCGGCCACCCGGGACGACGGGCGCCGGTCCGATGGCGACCAGCGGGCCGACGCCGACGCCGGCGGACACCGGCGTTCCGGTGAGCGTGGGCATGGCCGAGCTCTCGTCAGGAACCCGGGTTGATTCTGCGCTCGGTGCCGTGGAGAAGGCGCGCAATGTTGTCGTGATGGAAGAGCCAGATCAGCGCGACCGAGCCGACCGCGTAGATATCGTAGACCGGTGGCAGGCCCTGCAACCAGACCAGCGCGATCATGAGGAGACCGCCGAACAGCGAACCGACGAGGGAGCCGAGCGACGAGATCCTGGTCGCCAGGATCACGCCCGCGAAGACCGGAAGGATCGCAGCCGCGACCAGCGGGTGGATGAGGACGAGCGTCCCCCAGGCGACCGAGACGCCGCGTCCGCCGCCGAACCCGATGTACGGCGAGCGGCTGTGCCCGACGATCGCGACGAGCGCGCCGAGCACCTCGAAGGCGGGCCCGAAGCCCAGGAGCCGCGGGATCAGGACGGCGACGCTCCCCTTCGCGGCGTCGAGGAGCCCGGCCACGAGCGCCCACCGCGGCCCGATGGCGCGCAGCGTGTTCGCGCCGCCCGTCCGGCCGCTGCCGATGCTGCGCGGATCCCGCCCCCCGACGAGACGCGCCACCACGATGCCGAACGGGATCCCGCCGATGAAATAGGCGGCGGCGGCCGTGACGACGGCGGCAAGGAATGGTCCGGACTCCACGCCGGCATTATCGGGGTCACAGCCACCTGCGAGACGGCGCTGCGCGGCGGAGCCGGCAGGGTGCCGGGCGACCGGCCGACCCAGCGCGGCCGCCGACCCTCAGGCGAGGGATTGTCTTCATGGGTCCATCTTCGTGATCACCGCATGCTCGATCGCGGCCAGGAGCGCGGTGGGACGGCCCCGGGTGCGATCCCAGGCCGACGGATCGGCGGCGGCGGCCTCCATCAGGGCCGCGAGCGCCGCGTTGACCGGCGTTGACACGCCCGCCGCCGCGCCCGCCCGCACGACACCGCCGTTGAGCCATGCCGACTCCGACGGCCCACCCCCGGCGCGCAGGTGGAGCAGGAGCGATGGGGCCTTTCCGCCACGCGCGCCGCCCACTACCCGTTGCATGAAGGGGTGCGCGAGTGCGGCGGGCACCCGGAACCCGAGCGCCAGCCATCGGACGTCGGCACCCGGCAGCCGCATGGGCGAGAGGCCGAGCGCGCGCATCACCCCGAGCGCCTCGCGGACCTGCGCCCGCTCCACGGCGAAGAGCCGTCGGTCTGCGTAGACCGCGGCCGCATCGAGGTCCAGCAATGCCGGTACCGAGTTGGCGACGAGATTCGTGAGCAGCTTGGACCACTTCATGGCGCGCCAGTCGCGCGCGAGCGCGACGGGCAGCCCGCCCGACTCGAACGCATCCCGGATCGCGGCCAAGACCGCGGTCGTGTCGCCACGGACCGAACCGAGGGCGATTCCGCGGCGCTTCCTCCATGCCAGCGTCCCATTCGCCTCTCGGTCGATCGGCGCGGTGAGCGACCCAGCCAGCAGGGGCGCGCCGGGGCGCGCGGCCGCGACGAGCTCCTCGGCGCCGATTCCGTTCTGGAGGGTGACCACCGCGACGTCGGGCCACGCTCCGCACGCCTCGATGGCCGCGGCGAGGTCGGGCATCTTCACGGCCAGGACGATGTACGCCGGGCGGTCCACGCCGGCGATCCCGTCCGCCCGCTCCACGCTGACTCGCCGAACCCCCCCGTCGGGGGCGCGGATGACGATCTCCGCCGGACCCCGGGCGCCGGTCCCGGGCCTGCCCGCGAGCACGACGCGCGTGCCCCGGCCCGCGATCAGCCCGGCCACGAACGAGCCGACGGCGCCGCCCCCGATGACGATCACCCCCGTGCCCGGGTCGCGCGAGGCAGATTGGGGCACGGTCACCCCGCGACCTTGTCCTGGATGAGCATCGCATCGGCGGCGTCGCAGACCGCCCGGAGATCATCCACGATGCTGGCCTGGATCGCCGCGTACCGTGCTCACGTACCGGCGGCCACGAGCGGCCCGCGCTTCGTCCGAGACGGTGCATCCCCGGCGCGGTAGGCCTGGAGGAGGATCTCGATGGGATGCCGTGTGCGCGTCCCGGTCGCCTTCTCGATCTGCCAGCGGCACGTCTCCGAGTCACAGGCAGCCTCGGGGGCGCCGCTCGCCCGGATCTTGTCGAAAAGCGGGGCGCCGACCGCCATCCCGATCGGGTACTTCTCCTTCTTCATCCCATAGGTGCCCGCGATTCCACAACAGTCGTGGTCCATGTCGGCGGCGCGGAGCCCGGGCACGAGCGCGAAGAGCTCCATTGCCGGCAGGCCGATCCCGTGGGAGCGGAGCTGGCACGGGGCGTGGTATGGCAGGTCCTCGTCGAGCCGGCCGAACCCCGTGTCGAGCTGGCCCTGTTCATGGAGGTCCAGGAGGAATTCGCAGATGTCCCAGGTCGCATTCGCGACCACCGTCGCGTCATCCTCGTGGATGTCGAGCATCTCTCGGTACTCGGCCTTGATCGTGTGCGTGCAGGAGGTGGAGGTCCCGACGATCCGGTAGCCCTGCCGGGCGTATCGGGCGAGCACGTCGAGGTTCTTGTGCGCCCGCCGGCGGGCCTCCGGGTAGATC
>JADGQG010000088.1 GCA_017882025.1 Chloroflexota bacterium | reverse complement strand
CTGGCACGCGTCCGCGCGCAGGCAGCGCGTTCCGCGGCCCGCGCGGAGCTCGACGCCGACGCCGAGCTCGGCTCGGCCGACTGGTTCAACCCGTAACGGGACCCCGGGCGGGGGAGCTTGCGCGGCAGGAATAGCGGCGCCTCGCCCGAGCTTCCCGCGAACGCCGATCGAGTGGCAGCGGCGCTCTTGACTGGCTTTGCCGCCGAGGCGGCCCACGAGGCGTTCCTGGCCGAGTGTCGCCGGCCGGACGGCTTCCGCCGCCCGCCCGCATGCGGACGCGCTAACGCCTGATCGCCTCCGGCTCGCCGACTACGCGAGTGCGTCTCGTGCGGGTACCAGGTCTCGACGACGGCGAGGACCGTGCTCCATCGGACCAGGACCGTGATTGGCTGGAGAGCCCGACTGGAGACCGTCGCGACCCGACCGGAGACCTTCGAGGCCTGTGGTTTCTCCGACCTACGCGCAGGGTTCGTACTACGGGACGAATCGAGTCGGCGCCGGCGCTCCCGGGAGCTTCGCGCGTCCGGCCGCGCCGCTCCTGAGCACGACGCGGGCAGCCCAGCCCCCGGGACGCAGCCCCAGCCGCTCGAGATCCCACGCAGCACGAACTGGGCGCGTATTTCGGAAGAACCGGACGCGTGGGCGGCGACTGCACGCGCCCGGCACGCTGCGCGGCCGGCACGCTGCGCGCGGCCGCACTCCACGCGTCGCCCGTAACGAACCCGCGTCGCGAAGGCGGCCCTCGTCCGGTCCCCGACGCCTGCCTGATCGGCACCCTGGAGGGGCGTCACGCGTCGCAGAGGGACTTGCGCGTGTGCGTAGGCTTTGGTCCTGAGGCTTGGAGCGCGGACCCTGCGCCGCGCCGGCCGAGGGGGGAGACACGACGATGGGCGAGCACGCGAACGCAACCCTGGTCCGCGCGATGATCGATGCGATGAGCCGCGGCGACATGCAGGCGGCGTCGGATGCCCTTGCCGACGACGTGGAATGGCACGAGATCGGTCGCTCGGAGGCTCGCCACGGGAAGGCCGCCCTCCGGGAAGCGATGACTGGCGGCGCGACCGATGACACGATCACGGCGGCGCTGCACGACGTTGTCGCGAACGACGAGCATGCCATCGCGCTCGTTGACGCAACCGCCACCCGTGGTGGCAGGAAGTTCACCTATCGGACCGCGGAGATCTTCCACGTCCGGAACGGCAAGATCGTCGAGCGGTGGGCCTTCTCCGACGACACGGCGGCGATCATCGCGTTCTTCGGGTAAGGGCCGGCCCCGAGCGGTCGCCGGCCGCGACCCGTCGCCTCCCGGCCGGCCCGCCGGTCCGTCCGCGCCGCCGCGTATGCTCCGGGTGATGAACGACCACGAGCCAGGCTCCGCGTCGCGCGTCGCTTCCCCGGGCCCGGCGGGCGCCGCACCCGGCGGCCGCGCGCGCGCCGTCGCGGGCGTCACGCGGCTCGCCGCGTTCTCCGGCGAGCCCGGCGCGTTCGCGGAAGATGCCGTCCACGCGTACTTCGGGCTCGCGTCGACGACGCTCGCCGTGGGCGGCTTCCGCGCGGTCTTCGAGGCCGTGGGGGAGGGGCGCGCCGAGGCCGGCGTCATCCCCATCGAGAACGTCGTCAACGGGACCGTGCGTGAGAACTACGATCTGCTCCTGGAGTTCCCGCTGGAGATCCGGGGCGAAGTCGTCGTCCCCGTCCACCTCTGCCTCGCCGCGCTGCCGGGCGAGCGGCTCGAGACCGTGGAGCGTGTCTACTCGCACATCCAGGCGCTTGGCCAGGCCGATGCGTTCCTGCGCACCCGGTCGTGGACGCTGCTCACGACGTACAACACCGCCGGCGCAGGGAAGTCGATCGTCGAGCGCGGTGAGCGCGGCGCCGCGGCCGTCCTCTCGCCGCGCGCGGCGGCACGATTCGGGCTGGAGATCCTTGCCGACGGGATCGAGAGCGTCCCGGAGAACCGGACTCGCTTCCTCGTCGTTGCCGCTCCCGGGGCCCAGCTCCCGGCGCCGGCTCCAGGCGCGGCGGCCCTGGACGGCGCCATGCGCACAACGCTCGTGCTGGGCGTTCGCAACGAGCCTGGCACGCTCCTGCGCTGCCTGGCAGTCTTCGCCGCGCACGGGCTCAACCTGTCCAGCCTGGAGTCACGGCCGGCGCACGATCGCCCGTGGGATTACGTCTTCTGGGTGGACCTCGACGCCGACGCTTCCGCGCCCATCACCCGCGCGGCGCTCGATGAGGTCCGCGCGGTCACCACGCTGGTTCGCGTTCTCGGCTCCTACCTGCAGGGCGCCGGCGGGTAACCCGGCGCCGGCCGTTCGGTCGGTCGCCGGGCCCCTGGGTCCGTTACCCGCGCCGCCGTCCAGTCGACCCGGGCGCTCCACCCTCCCGTCAGCTGTTACGAATCGGGCTCGCGAGCGGCCGGGAAGAAGTACCCCACGTTGCGCTCGTTGAGGATGTAGCGAGGTCGTTTGGCGTCCTCTTCGAGCTTCCGCCTCAGGTGCCACACGTAGCGGCGGATGTAGCCGGTCTCGTCGGCGTACTCGGACCCCCAGACGGCGGTGACGATCTGGCGGGGCGACAAGACCCTGCCCGGCTCCCGCATGAGCGTCACCAGGATGCGAAATTCGGTCGCCGTCAGCCCGACCGGCATGCCCCGGCGCAGCACGCGGTGGCGCTCGACGTCGACCTCGAGGTCCTCGCCGGACAGCACCCCCGCCGCCGCGGTCTGTCCGTGCGCCGCCCGGTCCAGGACCGCCTTGATGCGGGCCGCGAGCTGGGCGAAGCTGAACGGCTTCGTCACGTAGTCGTCGGCTCCCGAGGCAAAGCCCCGCAACACCTCGTGCTCGTCGCCGCGCGCGGTCAGCATGATGACGGGTACCTTGGAAGCCTCCCGAAGGCTGCTGAGGACCTGCCACCCGTCCAGCCCGGGCATCGTCACGTCCAGTAGCACGATATCCGGCAGGACTTCGGCGAAGACGCGACCCGCATCCCGTCCGTCGGAGACCCCGACGACGCGATAGCCGAGTCGTCCCAGGTAGTCGGTGAGGAGCTCGAGGAGCGCCGGGTCGTCGTCCACGATCATGACCGCGTCCATTCGGAGTCTGCCTAGCCCAGCGTCCCTACGCCGTCGGTCTCGGAGGTGCCGGCCTCCTCCTCGGGCGGCACGTCCTCCACGATCGGGAGGGTGAAGGCGAACCTGGTGCCAGGTGCGTCGCGATCTGGCCAGATCGGACTCTCGACCCGGATCTCGCCGCCCAGGGCTCGCGCGAGCTTGTCCGCGAAGTAGAGCCCCAGTCCGTAACCGGCTGGCGCGCTCTCACTCTGGTCCAGTCGATAGAAGGACCGGAAGACCGCGCGCTGCTTCCCCTCCGGGATCCCCGGGCCGTGGTCGGACACGGCGAGGGTGACGCTCTCCTGGTCTCGACGAGCGCTGATCTCGATCGGATGCCCGAACGGGGAATAGCGAACGGCATTCTCGACGAGGTTCCGCACGATCTCCTCCAGCAGCATCTCATCTGCCCAGACGGGCGGCAGCTCGGGCGCCACCTCGAGCTTCCAGTCCCGCCGGCCCGCTTCGCTGGCCACGACCGAGGCGCACACGCGGGCCAGGAGGGGCTCGACCGCGACCGGTCCCGGACGCAGCGTCAGCCGGCCAGCCTCCAGCCGCGAGACGTCGAGGATGGTCTCAATCATGTGCGAGAGTCGCTGCCCTTCCTCCGTCAGGATCCGAAGCGTCCGCTGCCTCGACGCGGGCGGAAGTTCGACTTCCTGCGCCATGAGCTCGAGGGCTCCATTGATGGTGGTCAACGGCGCGCGGAGCTGGTGCGACACCATGGACACGAAGTCCGACTTCATCCGGTCGAGCTCACGCAGCTCGTCGTTCGCCCGACCCAGCTGCCGGTTCCCATCGGCGAGCTCCTGGGTGGCGGCCTGGAGGTTCGCCGTCCGCTCGGCGACCATCGTCCCCAGGTCGCGGTTGATCGAACCGAGGGCATCGGACGTTGCCTGGAGCGTGACGACAAGTCGTCGCACCCAGGTGAGGACGATGGCCACGACGACTGGTCCGATCACGCCGAAGAGGAGCACCTCCCCGTAGAAGCCCGGCGTGAGAGGCTCGTGCTCAGAACTCACGTGCTCGGTCCATTCGAAGGTCCACGCGACTACCGCGAGCACCAGGGGCAACAGCCAGCGAACGACGTCGAGGAGTCGCAACGCTCCTGGCCGTGGCAGGTTCTGCGCGGTCGGCACGTCCACCTATCTGCTCGAAGCAACACGGTCGCCTGGCTCGGCACGAGTGTCGCACACTCTGGTTCCTCTTCCTCCGCCACCCGTCGTTCCTCCGCCACCGCCCCGGTCGGGCCGTCGCGACACAGATACGACAGGAGCGGGACGGGGCTGAGACAGCGCCTCGTCGTAGGTTGAGGGGAGGCGCCGCGTCGCAGACAGACAGGGGCGCCCGGTGGGGCCGGCACATCCGCGCCAGCCCCGGCCGCGGATGAAGAGGCGGATGTGAGGAGGTGTCCTGCGTGGATGCGCCTGCCACGTACCTGAACTGGGCGTTCATCCTGATCTCGATCCCGAACCTGCTGATGATCCTCGGGATGATCCTCCTCTTCATCGTGGCGCTCGTCGCGCCGTTCCCTCATGGAAGCGAAGAGCCGGGCGCCGGGGAGCAGCGTCATGAGTGAGTCCACACGGGAACCCGTGGCCGACCGGGCCAACTGGACGCTTGCGCTCCGGCGCTTCCTCGAGCGCCGCCTTCCCATCGTGCATCTGCTGCCCGACCGGCAGCCGTACTACGTGGGTTCGTGGGTCTACATCTTCGGCGTGGTGGCGATCGCGGCGCTGGCCTGGATCGTGGCCACCGGGGTCCTGCTGGTGTTCTTCGGCCCACAGTGGTGGCACGTCTCGAACATCGGGCACTTCGTGAATGCGCTGCATTTCTGGGCGGTCCAGATCTTCTTCGTCTTCATGGTGCTGCACCTGTGGGGTCAGTACTTCGCGGCCAGCTGGCGCGACGGGCGAGCGCCGACCTGGGTGGTCGGGGTGATCGTCTTCGCGATCAGCATCGTCGCGACGTTCACGGGATACGTGGCGCAGCAGAACTTCGATGCCCAGTGGATCGCGGTCAACGCCAAGGACGCCATGAACGCCGTCGGAGTGGGCGCGTTCTTCAACGTGTTGAACTTCGGCCAGATGTACGGCCTCCACATCCTGTTCTTCCCGATCGCCGTCGCGACCCTCGTGGTGGTGCACCTGGTGCAGGTTCGGATGCGTGGCGTGGTCAAGCCGATCGACCCGCCCGGCGCCGAGCCGCCCCAGGCTGAACTCCCCAGATCTGACCCGCATGCGAGCCAGGGGCCCGTGGCATGACCGGTACCACCGACACCCAGGCGCGCTATTACGCGGGCATCCGCATGGTGCCCTTCGACCTGCTCAAGGAACTCGTGCTCGCCCTGTTGGGCGTCGCCGTCCTCATCGCGGTCCTGGCTGCGGTGCTGTCCGCCCCCGACGTGCCCCCGGTCACCATCGGGTCGTGGTCACAGGCCGACCCGGTCGACTTCGTCACGACCGCCAGCGCGGAGCTCGCGGGACAGAGCGGCACCGCCCAGTACGGCCCGCCGTACAACAGCACGCCGGACGCCGCCCAGGCCCTGGGACCCATCGTGCCCCAGGACTGGGCTGGCATCAGCACGCCGATTGACACAGCCAAGGAATTCGTGCTCCATCCGCTCGAGCTCGCGGCGACCGGCAATCCGACCCTCACCTCTGCCCTCGACACGTACAACGGCGCCGACGCGACGCACCAGCAGGCATGGCTCGACTCCTACACGAAGGCCCTCGACGGTGCCACGGTGGAGAATGGCCAGGTCACGGTCGCGGCCGGCGACTACGGGCCCGTGCCCACCCTCATGGGGAGTCTCCTCGGGATCGCCCGGAGTGGCGGCCTGGACGCGCTCCTGCTCGAGAACGGCCGCTTCTTCCAGACCGACTTCACGCGCCCGCTGCTCTTCATGGGCGACGGCAACTACATGTCGAACCTGGCCGCCGACCAGCACCTGACCGGGGACCAGTGGGGCGTGATGAATGAGACGGGCAGCTACCCCGGCCAGACGTGGCTGTGGCTCTACTCCGTGTGGTACCAGCTTCCGCCGTTCAACACGGCGCCGAACGCCGATCTCGTGATCGTCCTGATCGTCCTGGCGCTGACCACGCTGCTGGCCCTGGTCCCGTTCATACCAATCCTGCGCGACATCCCCCGCTGGGTACCGGTCCACAAGTTGATCTGGCGGCGCTACTACCGCTCGGTGTGATCAGATCGTAGGGGTGCTCGAACTCCCGGGCGGGTTCAGCCAGCCGTCGCGGAACTCGACGAGGCGCTTTGCCGCGACGCCGACCGCCCCGCACCCCGATCGGCGTCGCGCCACGTTCGTGGCCAGGTCCCGTCGATAGGGAGCGGCGACTTCGGCCGCGGTGCGCGCTCCGCCTCGCGCAGTCGGCCCCAGGGCAGTCGTCCGTGGTGCGCACGTGCCCATTCCGTGGCTGCCCCCGTGGCAACGCTGCGCTTCCAACGTGCCAAAGTTCCTGTTGTCACTCGAGCTTTGGTCCTATGGTCGCCAGCACAACGCTTGGGCTTGCCCCAACGTGGCCACGGCCCTGGGGCCCAGAAGAGAAGACCCAATTGCGAATGAACAGACGTCTCTCGATCCTGGTCGCGCTCGTCGCGATCTTCGCCCTTGCCGGCGGCGCGTCAGCCGCGCCGGCGGGTGGGCTGCCGACCAGCGTGATCTACAGCAGCCTCGTCAGCAGCCCGCTTCACGGGAACATGCCCAGCATCGGTGCCGAGGCGTATGCGCTCAACGAGTTCGGGAACGCCGTCACGTTCTCTGCCAGCAAGAGCCGCTCGCTCAGCAGCGTCGTCGTCACCATGAGCAGCTGGGGATGCCAGAGCGGCCACTGGACGTCAGGCGACTGCCTCACGACGAACGGCGCGACGTTCTCCGAGCCGATCACCCTCAACGTCTATGCGGCCGACGGCGTGACGAAGATCGCGTGGGCCACCCAGACCTTCGCGATCCCCTACCGTCCGTCGGCCAGCCCCGCGTGCGCGGTCGACTACCCCGGGCAGTGGTACGACACCGCCCTGAATGCCTGCTTCAACGAGTTCGTCACGAACGTCACCTTCGATACCTTCACGTATGCCGGCGACGTGGCCGTCGCCCTTCCCGACGACGTGGTCTTCGGGATCACCTACAACACGAGCGGCCACGGCTATTCTCCGTTCGGATACGCAAACGCGTGCAACGAGACCGAGGCGGGCTGCCCGTACGACTCGCTGAACATCGCGCTGGCGCAGGATCCGACCGACGTCAGCGTGGGCACCGACACCTTCGTAGGTACGGTCTGGCAGAACACGAGCTACGGCTACAACTACTGCGACGGCGGCGCTGCGGGGACGGGTTTCTTCCGCCTGGACGCGCCCGGCCTCGCATCTTGCCTGGGCGTGAACGCGCCGTATGATGCGTCCCCGTTCTACATCCCAGCCGTGCAGATCAAGGCCGCTGGATAAGCACCCAGCCTGACTGCGGCTTCCCGCAAGCACCTCGAAACAGGCAGACGCGGGTCGCGATGACCCTGTGCTACTTCTGCGTCCTCAAATGGTCGGCCGCTTCGCGCTCCATCACGGCGAGGCGGGTGTAGTAGTCCGGGAACTCCGTCAGGTGCGCGAGCGCGATCTTGCCGGTGACGATCG
>JADGQG010000087.1 GCA_017882025.1 Chloroflexota bacterium | reverse complement strand
TGGCGAGTTCCCTTACTTCCTTCGCGCGCTCGCGCGGGCGGGACGGCTGGGACGGGCTTCGGACCGCGGCTGGAGGCACGATACGAGCGGGGCGGCCGTGCGGGGACCGAACCGCGTTCGTCAGCCGGGGGCCAACCCCGGGCTCTGCCCTTCGGGTCCTGGCTCGGGCTCAACCCCCGGAGGCCGGGCTGGGCCCGCCGACGAAGCCCACCTGGTGCTCGACCCCGCGCAGCCGCCAGAGCGGCAGGACCGCGATGGCGAGCATCACGAGCGTAGCGACGAGCAGGCCGTCGATCCCGCGCAGGTCGGCGGCGACACCGCCGGCCAGGCTGCCGGTGATCTGGCCGATCGCCAGGAAGACCGAGTAGAGGCCCATGATCGCGCCGCGGTCGCGCGGGTACGGTTCCGACATGTCCGCGAGCAGCCCAAGCGCTGCGGGCGTCGCGCCGGCAAGGACGAACAGGCCGCCCACCACGGGCGCGATGAGGACGAGCGTCAGGGCCACGGGCAGGTCGGCGCCGTGGTTGATCGCGACGGCGGCCGCGACCAGCACCGCGCCACCACCCAGGCCGTAGAAGATGATCGTGGTCCGGCGGAGCTTCTTGAAGCGATTGCCCCAGTAGACCAGGCCGGCGAGGAAGACCAGCATCCCGATCGCCAGGCCTGCGCTCACGAGGAGCGGTGACGCGCCCGCCATCAGGCGCTGATCGGCGAAGCGGGGGACGGGCGCCTTCACGAGCTGGAAGATCGACTGGGAGGTCCACAGCCCGATGGCTGCGTTGACCGCGATCCAGGTCGGTGCCAGCAGCCAGACATGCGCGCCGGAGAGGATCTCGAAGTAGCGCGCCAGGTTCGTCCGCTTCTCGAGCTCGTGGCCGCCGTGCTCCGCCCGCGGGTCGGCGACGCCGAATCGATAGATCGCCCACGAGATGCCGTAGATGGCGGCGTTGAGGAAGAACGCCTCGCGATGCAGGAGCGTCCAGAGCGGCCCCGCCGCCACGATCCCCGCCCCCAGGCCCGCGAGCGTCGCCGCCTCGAAGCGCGCGACCGCCTTCCCGCGGAGTCCTTCGTTGCCCATCGTTGCGATCGCGAGGAAGCCGAGGATGGAGGGAACGCTGGCCGCGGTGGATGCGCCCTCCAGCCAGCGCGTGGCGCCCAGCAGCCAGAGGTTCGCGGTGAGCCCGGTCAGGATGACCGCGGTCGCCCCGAAGGCGGGCCCCAGCTGCATGATCCGGTGATACCCGAAGCGATCAGCCAGCGGCCCGAACAACGGGGACAGGATCAGCTCGGCCGCGAAGAAGGAGGCGGTGAACACGGCCACCGTGATCGACGAGACCTCCGCCCCGCCATGCTTCGGCAGATCCGCAAGGTAGTACACGAGCATTGCGCCGGTCAGGCCCGTGCTGAAGCGGAGCGTGAGCGTCCCGAGGATCACGGACCAGAGGGAGCGTGCCATCGCTGCAGGGTACCCGGCATCGGCCACGCCGGGCAGCCCTAGAATGCCATCACATGGATCCCGTCCGGCTTCTCGCGCCCACCCCGCTGGCTCGCGGCGGCTCGGGCGCCGTGGTCGCGCCGCATCACCTTGCCACGGCGGCCGGCCTTGGCGTCCTCCGGGCAGGCGGAAGCGCCGTGGACGCGGCAATCGCGACGAACGCCGTCCTGGGTGTCGTGATGGGCGAGGCGTGTGGCCTGGGCGGCGACGCGTTCTGGCTCGTGTGGGACGAGGCGGCGGCCACGCAGACGGCGCTCAACGGGTCGGGTCGTGCCCCCGCGAGCGCAGATCCTGCAGCCCTTCGGGCTCGCGGGCTGACGACGTTGCCCTATCGCGGGCCGCTCACGATCACGATCCCAGGCGCGGTCCGATCGTGGGCCGACGCGCACGCGCGCTGGGGGCGCGTGCCCATTGCGGCGCTCCTCGCCCCCGCGATCGAGCTTGCGTGGGAGGGCTTCCCGGCGGACGAGCTCTTTGCCCGCGCGGTCGAGGGATCCGCCCGGGTCTTCGACGCGGAGCTCGGGCCGCTCGCCCGCGGCTGGCACGCCGTGTACCGACCCGACGGGCGGCCATGGCGTCTCGGCGAACGGGTGCGCCAGCCCGCCCTCGCGAGGACGCTCGAGCGGCTCGCAACGGCCGGGCTGGCCGACTTCTACGCCGGTGAGGTTGCGGCGCGCCAGGCCGCGGGCCTGGCCACGGCCGGTTCGCCGTGCTCGGCCGCAGACCTTGCGGCGCACGAATCCACCTGGGAGACGCCGCTCGCGCTCGACTATCGAGGCGTCACGGCAACCACGCACCCGCCCAACAGCTCCGGCGTCGTCGGCCTTGAAGTGCTGAACATCCTCCGGGCGTTCCCGGCGCCGAGCCCCGAGGACTTCGCCCCGAGCGACGGCGGCGGCGCCGCCGGCCCCGACCTTCGCTGGGTCCATGCGGGGATCGAGGCGACGAAGCGCGCGCTGGCCGACCGGGACGCCTTCCTGACCGACCCGGCGTTCGCCACGTCCCCGGTCGAGCGCCTGTTGGATCCCGCGTACGGGGCCGAGCTTGCCGCCGGGATCGACCCCGGGCGAGCCGCGATGCCACCGCCCGCGACGAACCCGCCCGGTGGCGGGACCATCTACCTGGCTGTCGTCGACGGTCACGGCAACACCGTGAGCCTGATCGAGTCGAACTATGCCGGCTTCGGCTCCGGGATCGTGGACCCGGCAACGGGGATCGCATACCAGAACCGGGGCAGCTACTTCAGCCTGGACCCGACCCACCCGAACGTGCTGGCCCCCGGAAAGCGGACGCTCCACACGCTCCTGCCCGGGATGCTGTTCCGCGAAGGCCGGCCGTGGGTGGTCCACGGGTCGATGGGCGGCGACGCGCAACCGGCGATCTTCGCCCAGGTCGTGTCGGCGCTCGTGGACGGCGGTGTGGACGTTGCGACCGCGGTCGCCGCGCCGCGCTGGCACGCGGCCTCGCCCCGACACTTCGCCCCACCTGAAACGGTCGTCATCGAGCCGCGCTTCCGCGCCGGCCTGCTCGACGAGCTGGCTGCGATGGGTCACCGTCTGGATGTTCGGACGCCGTTCGACGGCGGACTGGGACACGCCCACGCGATCGAGCTCGTGGAGGGCGGGCCCGCCCGCGGCGGGACCCTGGCCGCGGCCACTGACCCGCGGTCCCTCGGGCTCCCGGCCGCGTGGTGAGCAACTCGTCCGAGCGGGGTCCCCTGCTCTTCCCGGAACCGCGCGCCGCGCTGCTGCGCCGGTTGAGCGAGCTCACGGTCGAGGACCTGCACGCGCTCGACGCGGCGGTTCGTGCGCTACGCGACGAAAAGCTGCGCGATGAGAAGCTGTATCGCAAGCGTGTGGACAAAGGGTTCTGGCTGGCCTGGTACGAGGGCCCGCGGCTGACGAGGGCAGAGGGCGACGAGCTCCAGGACCTGTTCGGCCATGTCGTCGCGGCGATCGCCGGCGGCCTCACCGGGCTGGACATCGAGCGGTTTGGGGCACGCTTGGGGGGCGGGCAGCAGGGGGGCGCCATCGGCGACGTGATGCGCCTGCTGCGCCCGGGCTCTGCCGACCGGCCGCTCCAGGGCGCGGCGATCGGATTGATCGAGGACGCGGTCGCGCCGTGGGATCCGCGCCTCGCGGTCGTTGCGTGCTGGAACGTGGCCTGCGCGGCGACGCTCCGAAAGCACCTGCCCGTCGAGGTCGTGGACGTTCTGGAGGGTGCGTGGCGCAGGGCAATCGGGGAGCCGCCCGCCTGACGCTCGCCGCCGGCGGACGCGACGGCCCGGCTCGTGCGGCGCCCGAGGCCCCGCACGCGTGCGATACTCGCCGCCGGACCAGCCATCCCCTGCGCCGCGCGCTGCGGCCGCACCGCCCGCGGAGGACCCGGTGACCTCGAACATCTCCCAGGCCTACCCATACTCGAGCGAGACCGAAGTGGAGCGCGCCGACGCCGTCGCCGCGACCGTCGCCGCCCACGCGGGACTCGACGTCACGATTGCCGGCGAGTCCTCGTCGCTCGACCCGGGCGAGCGCTGGTGGACCTACCACCATGGTGGCTGTGGTGGCACGCTCCACGTGGCCGGCTATGCGCGCGACCAGCACGCGGTCTACGTGGTCTGCGACCGGTGCGGGAAGACCGCGCTCCGCTGAGCCGCGTCGCTCGCCGCCGGCAGAGATCGAGGTGACGTCCGCGCCGAAACCCGAACCGGACGCCGGTGCGCTCCGGGCCGCCCGACGGCGGCTGCTGTTCGACATGCTCGGGATCATCGCGTCCGCGGCCGGGTTCGGGATCGTCTTCGGGCTCACCGCCAGGGCGAACGGCTTCTCCGCGATCGAAGCCGTGGCTTTCTCCGTGCTCGTCTTCGCCGGGGCATCGCAGTTCGCCGCGGCCGGGATGGTCGGGGCCGGCTTCGGCTGGCCAGCGATCGTCGTCCTGACCGGGCTCGTCAACGCCCGTCACCTCCTCTACGCGGCCGCCCTGGGGCCATGGCTGCGCGACAGTTCCCGTCGCGAGCGGGCGCTCATGGCGCACGTCCTGACCGACGAGGCATTCGCGCTCAGCCTGGTCCACTTCCGGCGGCTTGGGTTCGCCGACCGGCGCGGCTACTGGCTGGCCGCCATCGGCGGGGTCTTCATCCCGTGGAACCTCGCCACGCTCGCCGGCGTGCTGGGCGCCCAGGTCGTCCCCGACCCGCGCGTCCTCGGGCTCGACATCGTGTTCCCCGCTGCGATGGCCGGGCTCGCGGTGGGCCTCGCGACCGGCCGGCGGGAGGTCGCCGCGGGCGTCGCCGGAGTGGGCATCGCCCTCATCGTCGGGCTCGCGGTCGATCCCCGGGCGGGCGTCCTGGCAGGAGGCTTCCTGGGCCCGTTCGTGGGCCTGTTAGTCCCGCGCCGCGACCCCGCGATCCCCGAGCCGGACGAGCTCCCGGCCGACCCGGGTTCGTTCAGCCGGCCCGACCGCTCTGACGACGGGCTCGCGCCGTGACGGGGCCCGCATGAACATCGGGCTGGTCGGCCTCGCGCTGCTCATGGCCGCGGTCACGTACCCGGCGCGCGCGATCCCGCTCCTTGCGCCCGCGTTCGAGCGCCTGCCGCCGCGGGCCCTGGAGTACCTCCGCCTCGTGGGGCCGGCCGTGCTCGGGGCGATCGCCGCGTCACAAGTGCTGTTCGCCAGCGGCGCGGACGGCCGCCCGGCGTTCCACGTCGGGCTCGACGCCGTCGCGGTCCTTGCGTGCGCTGCGCTGGTGGCCTGGCGAAGGAACCTTTTCGTGGGGCTGCTCGTGGCGGTCGTCGTGACCGCCGGCGCCCGGGCCGTCGGGGCAGGCTGAGCGGGCTACATCCCGGTCGCCGGTAGTCCGGACCGCGTCCGTCAGTGGTGCGCCGGCCCGCCAGGCCACGACCTCCGGGTCGCGGCCGGTCGCGAGGAGGAGGGCCGCGAAGAGCGTCGTCCGCGGAACGATGCTCGCCGCGTCCAGCCACTCGTCCCGGGAGTGGTCCAGGCCACCGATCGGGCCCAGGCCGTCGAGCGTCGGGACGCCCATCCCCGCGGTCGTGTTGGCATCCGATGCGCCGCCGGTCGCGGCATCGCGAACGTGGAAGCCCAGCCGCTCCGCGAGAGCCTGCGCGTGCTCCACGAGCCGCTCCGTGCGCGGCAGCTTCTCCATCGGCCAGTGGCGGTGGAGCTCCGCGGCGGCGACGACGACATCGGGGACCGTGGGAGCCGCGGCGAGCGCCTGGACGGCGGCAGTCGCGGCCTCCATGGCGGCCCGATCCACCGCCCGCAGGTCAACCTCGAGGACGACCCGCTCGGCCACGACGTTCGGGCGGGTTCCGCCCTCGATGACACCCACGTTGCATGTGACGCCGGGCCACTGGCCTGCGAGCGCATGGAGGCCGACAACCTGGTGGGCCGCCTCGAGGATCGCGCTGCGTCCCTTCTCGGGCTCGACCCCGGCGTGGGCGGCGCGGCCCGTGATCGTCACCGCGTAGTCGACGGTCCCCTTGCGCGCCGAGACGATGTCGCCGTTCGCGCGGGCGCACTCGAGGACAAATGCCACGTCGCTCTCGGCCGCGACCCGCCGCACGTGCGGCGTCGAGACGGGCGAGCCGATCTCCTCGTCCGGGTTCGCGATGACCGTCAGCCGCTCGAACGGCAGCTGGCCGGTGCCCAGGACGGCCTGGAGCCCGTACAGCAGCGTGAGCAGGCCCGCCTTCATGTCGGTCACCCCGGGGCCGGTCGCGATGTCGTCGGCGACCCGGAACGGGCGTTCGGCGACCGTGCCGACCGGGAAGACCGTGTCGGTGTGCCCGATGAGCAGCGCCCGCGGACCGCCGGAGGCGCCCCTGAAGACCGCCTCCACCGTGTCGCCGAGCGCCGCGGCCGGGTCCGCGTGCCGGGTCACTTCGCCGCCGAGCCGCGCCAGGAAGTCGGCCGTCCAGGCCGCGACTTCATTCACCCCCTCGCGGGTGTAGCTGCCGCAGTCCACGTTGACAAGGCGTTCGAGGTCGGCCAGCAGATCCGGCTCGGCGGCGGTGAGCCGGGCGCGGAGCGCGGCGAGGTCGCCGTCGGCAACGAGGGAGGTCGGATCCGTTGGCATTGGGTCAGTCTACGGTGGCCACGGAGCCGACGGAACCTCGGTGTCGGTCAGCTCCTGCCTGCGGGGACCCGCGCGAGCGCCCACCCCACGAATGGGCCCGCGAGCAAGCCAAAGACGAGCAGCGTGACAACAACGATCCCGAAGGTGAGCGTCTGGATCGCGGCGCGATCCGGCAGGCTCGCCGGGAGCGCAAGTGCCAGCGCGATGGTGACCGCACCGCGCAGGCCCGCGAACGCGAGCACGTGGAGCCAGGCGAGCGGGACGACGTCCGGGCCCTCGGACCGCGGGAGCGGGCTCCAGCGGGCACTCGCGGCTGCGAGCACCCCGCGTGCCACGGACCCGCGCCCCCGGGCCAGGCGCACGAGCGCCCGCTCGCCGAACCCGAGCAGCCCGTAGACGGTGAGGAGCCGCGCCAGGACGACCGCGAGCACGCCCCAGGCGACCGGGCCGGCGTCGGCGACCAGTCGCGGCAGCGGGATCGCCGCGCCGACGATCAGGAAGATGATCGCCGCGAGGACGAATGCCGCCACCTCCCAGACTTCGTCGAGCGCCTGCTCGGTCTCGACCGACAGGGCGACTCGCCGGCCGTACGTCCCCACGACGAGGCCCGCGACGGCGGTCGCCACGATCCCGGACTCGCCCAGTCCGTCGGCGATCACGGCCGCGCCGTACGCGCAGGCGATCGTGATCGTCGCCTCGAGGACGTGATCATCCAGCGTGCGCAGGACCTGCACCGTGACGAACCCAAGCACCCCGCCGATCAGGACGCTGACCGTGAGCGTGGTGACGAAGAAGATCGCCGCGTCCATCGCACCCAGGCCGCCGGTCACGATCCGGAGCGCGACCACGAAGATGACCAGGCTGGTCCCGTCGTTGAGGAGGCTCTCGCCCTCCACGAGCGTTCGCAGCCGATCCGGCGCCGCGACCCGTCGGAAGGTGGCGACGACAGCGGCCGGATCGGTGGCGCAGACCATGGCGCCCACCAGCAGGCCGGACCCCAGCGAGATGCCCGTGCCCAGGTGGACCAGCACCGCGACCACGAGCGCGGTGAGGATCACGCCGGGCACCGCCAGGATCACGACCCGAGAGACAGCCCATCGGAACGGCTCGAGCGGCGTCCGGAACGACGCCTCGAAGATCAGGCCCGGGAGGAGCACCGCGAGAACG
>JADGQG010000086.1 GCA_017882025.1 Chloroflexota bacterium | reverse complement strand
CCGCGCCGCGATGCACCGCGCCGCGACGACCGCCCGGAGCGGGCCCGGGATCGCGGCCCGCGCCGCGACGACCGCCCCCCCCGCCGATCGGACGATCGACCTGGCGTCTCGGTCGTCTCCTCCAGCGAGGCCGACGAGGTCCAGACGGCTCGTTCGCTCGTACGAGAGCGCGAGGAACTCCAGGCCGCGGAGGCGTCGCCGGCCGCCCTTGACGCGGGAAAGCGACTCCTCGAGCAGCTGATGCAGCACCTGGGCTTCTCGGTCGCCGTCAATATCGAGACCGGCGAGACGAACCGCCTCAACGTGGTCGGCGCCGACGACGAGGAGCACGAGGCCCTGGGCGCCCTCATCGGCCGCAAGGGGGAGCGGCTCTCCGCCCTCCAGCACATCGTGAACCTGATGCTGTCGCGCGAGATGGGCGAGTGGACCCGCGTCCTGGTGGACGTCGAGGGCTACCGCGGCCGACGCGAGCAGCAGCTCCGGGAGATCGCCGATCGGGCCGCGGCGCGCGTCGTCGAGACCGGCAAGATGCTCCAGCTGGAGCCGATGCCCGCCCTCGAGCGGCGCTGGATCCACCTCGCGCTGCGCAACCACCCCGCCGTCGGGACCCAGTCGATCGGTGAAGAGCCGAACCGCCGCGTGGTTGTCGTGCCAAAGGCGGTGGTCTAGGCTCTGAACGGTCCCGGAGTCGACCACCCGCGGAAGGCGGCACCCGGCGAACGTCACGCCCGGGTACCCCCGCGCGTCTCTTCGCGGCAAGCCTGCTAGATTCGCGCTCCGATCCATCCGCACCGAGCACTGATATGCCAACCGCCCCCCGCCGCTTCCCGTTCGGCCGGCTCATCTTCGCCGTCGTCGCCGGCTTCGTGCTGGCCTTGGCGGTCGGGACCGGCGCCCTGTTCGCGTACCAGGGTCGCTACGCCGACCGGATCTACCCGGGTGTGACGATCGCCGGGGTCGATGTCGGCGGCCTGGACCGCGCGGGCGCACGTGCCGCCGTCGAGCACGGCCTGGCCGGATTTGCCACCGGCACGATCGTCGTCACCGCCAGCGAGTCCACCGTCCGGATCCCGTACGCAGCAGTCGGACGACGAGCAGACGTCGACCGTCTCGTCGACGAGGCCTTCGCGGTCGGGCGCACGGGCGACACCGTGGTTCGGGCCGCGGACGGCGTTGGCAGCCTCGTCCGCGGCGCCGCGGTGGCTCCGTCCGTCGTCCTGGACCAGACCGCGCTCACCGCGGCGGTGGCCGGCGCCGCCGCCCAGGTGGACGCCGCCCCCGTGGACGCGAGCGCTGCGGCCACGCCCACCGGCTTCAAGACGGTTGCCTCCGTCGCCGGACGGGGCATCGATCGTACGGCGCTGGAGGCCGCGATCACCGCTGCCCTCGCGGACCCAGCCAGCCCCGCCGAGGTTGCCGTCACGGCCACCCTCGTGCCCATCGAGCCGACGATCACGGACGCCGAGGTCGCCGACGCTGTCGCCGCCGCCGGCCGCATGGCCGCGGACGTCGTCCTGGTCCAGGGCAAGGAAACGTGGACGATTCCGGCGACGACGGTCCGCTCGTGGATCACGTTCGCGCCGACAACGGACGGAGGCTACGCCGCGACCGTCGCGCCGGACGCCCCGATCGCGACGATCGTCGCCCTCGCCAAGAAGATCAACCGCGCGCCCGTCGAGGCCTCGTTCTTCTTCGGTAAGAACAGCGCTGTGGTCGGCGTATCCCCGGGCGCGAACGGTCGCTCGCTCGATGCAGCGGCCACTACCCCGCTCGTCGTCCAGGCCATCCTCGCCCGGAGCGCCATTGACGCGCCCGCGACCCCGCCGAGCGTGGCCCTCGCCCTGACCACGACGACGCCGAAGCTCACCACCGAGCAGGCCAAGACGGCCGCCCCCCTCATGCGCAAGATCTCATCCTGGACCACCTACTACGAGGTGAGCGAGAGCAACGGGTTCGGCAACAACATCTCGATCCCGGCGCGCGACATCAACGGGACCGTCGTTGCCCCGGGCGCCGTCTTCGACTTCTGGCAGTCCATCGGGCCGGTGACCTACGCGCGCGGGTACCGCGACGGCGGCGCGATCATCAATGGGCACTCCCAGCATACGGGAGCCCTGGGCGGTGGCATCTGCTCGACGTCCACCACGCTGTTCAACGCGGTGGCGCGCGCGGGCTACGAGACCCTCGTCAAGAAGAACCACTACTACTACATCACGCGCTATCCGGTCGGCCTCGACGCCACGGTCGTGATCAGCGGGACCTCGGTCCAGACGATGTCCTGGCGGAATGACTCGAAGTACCCGGTGCTCATCCAGTCCTCGGCGTCGCCCGGCGTCGTGACGTTCGCGCTGTACACAGTTGCCGTCAACAACGCCGGCGCGGTCGGCGGCGGGACCAAGATCCCGGGCTCGACGAACCTCTCCTACCAGGTCGCAAACGGGCGGACCGTCAAGTTCATCACGTCGCCAAAGTTCAACTATCGTCCGGCCTCGAGCAGCGTCTCGTACACGAGCTCGCTTAGCCCGGGCGCGGTCAAAGTCGTCGAGTACGCGGACGACGGGTTCGACGTGTCGGTCACCCGGACGGTCTCGGAGAACGGTGGGATCATCCACAGCGACACGTGGGTCTCCCACTACGCCCAGGTGAACGGCCTCAAGTTGATCGGGCAGTAGGCCCCCTCCGGCCCGCGCCGAGCCCATCCCCGGGCCCCTGATCGCGGCCGCTCAGGCCGCGTCCGCGACCGCCGACTCGTCGCCGAGCGAGACGTAGAGCTCCTCCTCCTGTGCCATGTGGAGTCGCAGGATCGCGTCCAGGCCGTACAGGACGCGCCGCAGGTCCACGAGGTCCTCGCGCGCCGGACCCTCCGGCGGGAGGTCCCCCACCAGCCGATCGTAGAGCCCGATCAGGTGGAAGATCTCCGTGTGCGTCCGATGGAGCGCGGCAGTCGCGTCCTCGTTGCCGATCGCCTGGGCCAGCATCGGGTAGATCGTCCGGTCCTCCTGGCGCTCGTGCCGCATGAGGTCGTCCACGAGGAACGACCGGGTGGCCTCCAGCTCTGCCGCGGCCTCGCCGGCCGGGAGCGCGTCGATCCCATCGGCCAGCCGCCGGATCCGCGCGAGCGCCGGCGCAAGCTTGCGGTGCTCGGTACGGAGGCCGGCGCTGGTCTCCGCCCAGCCGGGCACGTGCGCCCGCACCTCGGTGCCTCCGCGCAGCGCGCGGAGGGCGTTCAGGATGACGGCCACGTCGATCGCCTCCTGGATCAGCGCCCCTGCCACCACGGGTAGCGCGCCGAATGCGGCGAACCCCATCGCCACGAGCGACATCCCCATTCCGGCGATGACGCTCTGGACGGCGATCTGGCGAGACCGCTTCGCGAGGCGGATGGCCTCCGCAAGCCGGTCCAGGCGATCCACGGTGATCACGAGGTCGGCTGCCTCTGAGCTTGCCGTCGCCCCTCGAGCGCCCATCGCCACGCCCACGTCCGCGATGGCGAGCGCCGGGGCGTCGTTGATGCCGTCGCCGACCATGACCACCGGGCCAAGCGAGTCCGCCATCTCCTGGCGGACGGCGTCCACCTTGTCGGCCGGGGTCCGCTCGGCCAGGACGCCGTCCACGCCGATTGCCGCGCCCACCATCTCCGCGACGGAGGCGTGGTCGCCGGTCACCATGACGATCCGGGTGATCCCAGCCCGCCGGAGCGAGCGGATCGCACGCGGCGTTTCCGGGCGGATCGGGTCGTCGAGGACGAGGGCGCCGGCAAGGCGATCGTCGGCCCGCACGAAGACGTGGGTGCTCCCCTCCACGGCGCCGCGCCGGCGCAGCTCGCGCGCCCACCCGGGGAGGCTCCCGCCACCGGCGCCGACGTGACCAGCGAAGTCCGCGGATCCGACCTGGACCTCCCGGCCGTCGACGCGGCCGGAGACGCCTGAGCCGGGTGTTTCGACGACGTCGATCGGGAAGGAGAGCGAGAGCCCTCGCTCGCGCGCCCCGTGGACGATGGCGGCCGCGAGGACGTGGGGGCTCACCTGGTCGACGGACGCCGCGAGACGAAGGACGTCATTCGGGTCGACACCTGGCGCCGCCTCGACCCCTGCCAGGCGCGGTCGCCCGGCGGTGAGCGTGCCCGTCTTGTCGAAGAGGAGCACACGGGCCCGGGCGAGCGTTTCCAGTGGCCCGCCGCCCTTCACGATGATCCCGCGGCGGGCCGCTCGACTGAGGCCGGCCACGATCGCGATTGGCGCGGCCAGGAGCAGTGGGCAGGGCGTCGCGACGACGATCACGGCCAGCGCCCGGACGGGATCGCCCGAGATCAGCCAGGCGAAGCCCGCCAAGGCGAGCGTGAGCGGGACGAAGAGGAGCGCGTACCGGTCCGCGAGCCGCACGAAGGGCGCCTTCGAGCCCTCCGCCTCCCGGACCAGCCGGACGATCCCGGCATACGTCGACTGCGCGGCTGCGGCGATCGCCCGGAGGTCGAAGGGCCCCCCTGCGTTCAGGGTCCCCGAGTTCACCTGGTCCCCTTCGACCCGCGTGACAGGACGCGCCTCGCCGGTGAGGGCCGACTCGTCGAGGACGGCCGCGGCGCCCTCGACGAGGCCGTCAACCGGGACGATCTCACCGGGCATCACGAGGAGCCGGTCGCCCACGATCACGGCGTCGATCGGACGCGTGATGAGCTCGCCGTCCTCGTAGCGGTGGACGTCGCGCGGCGCCCGGCTGAGGAGCGCCGTCAGCTCGCGATGCGCACGCCCCGCCGCATACCGCTCGAGCGTCTCGCCGGTGGCGAGCATCAGGGCGATGATGGCCGCCGCGACAAACTCTTCCATCGCCAGCGCGCCGCCGATCGCGAGGACGGCGATGACGTCCACGCCCGCCTCGCCGGCCATCAGGTCGCGGAGGATCGACCAGCCAAGGCGGACCCCCACGATCCCGGACGGCACGGCCCAGGCGATCGTGGCCAGGTCGTCCCGACCGGCCCAGGCGAAGGCCAGGCCCAGCGCCAGCCCGGCCGCGCAGAGCGGGAGCAACGCGTTGCCGAAGATCCGGAGGACGCGGGCGCGGAGGGTGGCTGTCATTCCCCGAGTCTACGGGGACCGGTGGGGCCCTTCGCGGGTCCGCGGTCCCGCGCCGCTGGGCCGTTCGGCACACGCCAGGTCCAATGTGTGCGCCACTCGAGCGCCGGCGCTTCGGCCGGAACGAGGAAGCCGGGCGGCTGAAGCCGCCCGGCTTGGTCCGCCGGCGCCCGGGCGCGGTGCGACGAGCGCCGGCAGCGACGATTCGATCAGGTCGCGTCAGGCGAGCTTGAGCTGCTTGAACTCCTGGACCTGGCCGCGGATGGCGCGCTCCGTCGGGAGCCGCTCGATGCTCGAGGCGCCGAAGAAGCCGTTCACGCCGGGCATCCGGAGGAGGGCCTTCCCCACGTTCTCGGGCTCGTCGAACGGGCCGCCGTGGCAGATCACGATGATGTCCTTGCGGACGCTCCGGCCAGCCTCGGCGATCGCCATGACCCGGTCGATCGCGTCGTCGAGGGAGAAGGCCACCCCGGCGCCGATCGAGCCGGCCGTGGTCAGTCCCACGTGGGCGACGAGCTGGTCGGCGCCCGCCTTGGCCATTGCCCGCGCGTCGTCGGGGTTGAAGACGTACGGCGAGCAGAAGAGGTCGATCTCGGAGGCCAGGCGGATCGCCTCGATCTCCTTGTCGTAGCCCATCCCGGTCGCTTCGATGTTCTTCCGGAAGTCGCCGTCGATGAGGCCGACGGTCGGGAAGTTCTGGACCCCGTCGAACCCCATCTCCTTGAGCTGCTTGAGGAAGACGGGCATGAGGCGGAACGGGTCCGTGCCGCAGACGCCGGCGAGGACCGGCGTATCCTTCACGACCGGCAGCACCTCGGCGGCCATCTCTACGACGATCCCGTTGGCATCGCCGTAGGGCATGAGGCCGGCCAGCGAGCCGCGGCCGGCCATCCGGTAGCGGCCGGAGTTGTAGATGATCATCAGGTCGGCGCCGCCGGCCTCGGCCATCTTCGCCGTGATGCCGGTGCCGGCGCCGCAGCCCACGATCGGCGTGCCGGCGTCGATCTGTGCCCGGAGACGGCGCCCGATCTCTTTGCGCGGAATGAACGGCATGTCTGTTCTCCTTCGGACTGTTGGCTGTCAGCGCCCGGCGAGCATCTCGAGGAGGGTCTCGGCGACCTTTCCCGAGAACTCCGGATCATTGATGTTCGCGTCCACCTCGATGAGGGGGATCCCCGGCTTGAGCCCGGAGCGGATGGCGTCGAAGCAGGCGCCGTCGGCCTCCGGATCCCAGAACTCGTGGCCCTCGGAATCCAGCATGGAGACGCCCTTGAGGGGCAGGAGCACGGCGACCGGTGCCGTCGCGGCATTCGCTGCGGCGGCGATCTTCTCGCCCATCCAGCGGTTCTCCTCCACGTTCGTGCGGAGGAGGGTGATGTTCGGGTTCCACTTGTAGAGGGTGCGGTCGTGGTACTTCTCGGGGACCGTCTCCATACCCCCGAAGTTGGCCATGTCGACGCAACCCGGGACGAGGACGGCCGGGATGCCGGCCCGCGACGCCGCCAGGCAGCGCTCCGGTCCCGCGCTCAGCATGCCGCCGCAGATCTCGTCGGCGAGCTCGGTCGTGGTCATGTCCAGCGACGCGGTGATGAAGCCGTCTGCGATGAGGCCCTCCATCGCGCGCCCGCCGGAGCCGGTGGCATGAAAGACCAGGACCTCGTAGCCCTTCGCCTCGACGAGCCCCTTGGCGTGCTCGACCGCCGTCGTCGTGTTGCCGAACATGGAGGCGACTACGATCGGCTTGTCGGCGCCGCCGGCCGGGGCCTCGATCTTGACCATCCCGGCGATGGCGCCCGCCGCGTTCGCGTAGATCGCGCGGCTGAGCCGGTTGAAGCCGGCAACGTCGACGATGGAGGGCATGAAGGTGATGTCCTTCGTGCCGGCGAAGGCGCTCACGTCCCCGCCGCCCATCGTGGAGACCATCAGCTTCGGGACACCCACGGGCAGGACCCGCATCGCGGTCGTCGCGATCGACGTCCCGCCGCTGCCGCCCATGCCCATGATCCCGTCGACCTTGCCCTCTGCGTAGAGCTTGCCGACCACGGCCGCCAGTCCGGCAGCCATCGTCTGCATGGCCTCGTCCTTGTGGTCGCCGGAGGTGATGCGGGCGAGGTCGCCGCCGGCCGCCGCCACGACCGCCTCGCGAGTGACGTCCGGCGCGAATGCCGGCGGGCCCATCACCCCGAAGTCGACGACGAGCGTGGCCACGCCCTGGCCCTCGATGAGCTCCTTCACGTACCGGAAATCCTCGCCCTTCGTGTCGAGGGCTCCCACGATCACGACCGTCTTTGCCATCGCTGCCTCCTACGGCGCGGGCAAGGGCCCGGCCGGCATGCTCGGTTGCGCCGCATGCCCGTTTTCCAGGTTCGTGTGGGACGTGGTCGAAGGGAAAGGGGCCGGCGCCTTGAGGCTCATGAAAGCGCGGCCGCTGTGGCCTTGCCAGTGCCATCGGTCCCGAAACCGAGGATTCTCGATGATCGATCGGACCGCGCAGGCAGGAACGCCGGACGTCCCGGCACGTCGCCTCCGGCCGAGGGAGCACGATGATCGCGGCGAGGGTCGGGAGCAGGAAGGGACATGCCCCCGTCTCAGCGTGACGCGTCGGGCGAGAGGGAGGTGGTGGAGATGGGGGAGAGTCGAACTCCCCGTCCGAAACCCGTGACCCGGACCCACTACGAGCGTGTCCGATGCTTGATCTCGACCGACCCACCCCCA
>JADGQG010000011.1 GCA_017882025.1 Chloroflexota bacterium | reverse complement strand
GCCAGCGCCAGCGCATCGGCATCGCCCGTGCCCTCGCCCTCAACCCGGAATTCGTGGTCCTCGACGAACCGGTCTCGGCGCTCGATGTCTCGATCCAGAGCCAGGTCCTGAATCTCCTCGACGACCTCCAGCAGGAGCTGGGGCTGACCTACCTGTTCATCGCCCACAACCTGGCCGTCGTGGAGCACATCAGCGACCGGGTCGGGGTCATGTACCTGGGCATGATGGCGGAGCTGGCCGACGTCGACGAGATCTACGCTCATCCGGGCCACCCGTACACCGTCGCCCTGCTGTCGGCGATCCCGGATCCGGACCCTCGCCACCGCAAGAAGCGGATCATCCTGAAGGGCGACATCCCATCCCCGGCCAACCCGCCGTCCGGCTGCCGCTTCCACACCCGGTGCTGGCTGCGCGAGCGATTGGGGAACCCCGAACGCTGCGTTGCCGAGACGCCGGAGCTCCGCGACCTGGGACCGGGGGCATCGTGTAGCATGCCGCCTGAGGGGCGAACTGACCGGCGGGACGATCACCGCGGCAGCGCGGACATCGTCGGTCTGGCAAGGGGAGCCGGCGCCAGAAGAAGGCAAACGGCATGGGCAAGGGCCGTTCGCGCGCGGGATCGACCCGCTGCGACGTACCGGAGGCCCGGCGTGGTCGGGGTCCCGCCCACCGCCCCACCGCCCGGGGCCGCGCCGACCGTCTAGACTCGGGGCGTGCAGCCGCTCCGGATCGCCCTCGCCCAGCTCGCGCCGCAGCTCGGCCTCCTCGATGCCAACTTCGCTCGACATCACGAGCTGCTCGTCGAGGCGCGAGCCGCCGGGGCCGGGCTCATCGTCTACCCCGAGCTGGGCCTGACCGGCTACCACCTCCAGGACCTCGCGGCCGAAGTCGCGATGCGGGCCGACGATCCGCGCCTCCTTGCACTCGCCGCGGAGACGGTCGGCTGCTCCGCCGTGGTCAGCTTCGTCGAGGAGTCGACCGACCATCGCCTCTTCATCGCGGCCGCGCTCCTGGAGGACGGCGGCGTTCGCCACGTCCATCGCAAGCTCTACCTGCCGACCTATGGGCTCTTCGACGAGCGGCGCTTCTTCGCGGCCGGAGACGCCCTGCGAGCCGTCCCGTCGCGCCTCGGCCTCGGCGTCGGGCTCGCGATCTGCGAGGACTTCTGGCACCTCCATGTGCCCGCGGTCCTCGCCCTCGACGGCGCCCAGATCCTCGTGAACGTCGCCTCGTCGCCGGGTCGGGACGTGGCGGCCGTCAACGCGGGCGGGCTCGGGACGGCCGTCTCGTGGCGAACGCTCCTGCGAACGTACGCGCAGCTGACGACGAGCGTCGTCGTCTTCTGCAACCGAGTCGGCGTGGACGAGTCGGTCTCCTTCTGGGGCGGTTCCATGGTTCTCGGCCCGAGCGGCGACGTGATCGCCGAGGGTCCGCTTTACGACGAGGCGCTCGTCCTCGCCGACGTGCCCGTGGCAGACGTACGGCGCGAGCGCATCGGCCTGCCGCTCCTGCGCGACGAGCGACCGGAGCTGCTGGTGCGCGAACTGGGCCGGATCGTCGCCGAACGGGCCGGCCTCGCCGAAGACGGCACCGCGACGCCATCGTCGCGGTGAGGGCGTCGTCCTGGTGAGCGGAAGAGGCGAAGGCCAGGCGGGCATGCAGCCGCCGGGCATGCAGCCGCCGGGAGATCCAGGCGCTGCGTTGTTCGAGCTCCCGGCAGAGCTGGCGATCGACACCGGGATCGCGCGACGCGTGCTCGCAGCCTTCATTCGCGCGCAGCTCCGCCAGGCCGGATTCGAGCGGGCGGTGCTGGGCCTCTCGGGCGGCATCGACTCGGCGTTGGTGGCGTTCCTGGTCGCCGAGGCGATCGGGGCCGATCGGCTCCTCTGCGTCCTGATGCCATACCGGGACTCGTCGCCCGCGTCCCGGGCGGACGCCGAGCACGTGGTGCTTCGGCTGGGCTGCCCGAGCGAGCTGGTGGAGATCACCCCGATCGTCGACGGGTACTTCGGGGACGCCGGAGTGCCAGGCGCCGGCGGCGTCGAGGCGCTCGAGGCCTCCGCGCTCCGGCGCGGCAACGCAATGGCGCGCGCCCGGATGCTGGTCCTCTACGATCGCTCCGTGACGTGGCGCGGCCTCGTGGTGGGGACCGGCAACAAGACCGAGACGCTGATCGGCTATACGACGCTCTTCGGCGACAGCGCGTGCGCTTTCAACCCGATCGGGGACCTGTACAAGAGCCAGGTCCGGCAGCTCTCGGCGACGGTCGGCGTTCCCGAGGCGATCATCCGGAAAGCGCCATCGGCCGACCTGTGGCCCGGCCAGACCGACGAGGCGGAGGCCGGCTTCAGCTACCCCCAGCTGGACCGGCTTCTCTATTGGATGATCGACAAGCGTCGAAACGACGAGGAGCTGGCGGCGATGGGGTTCGAACCGGCCATGGTCGACCGCATCGGGCAGATGGTCGCGACGTCCGAGTTCAAGCGTCAGGTACCGCCGGTCGCGAAGCTGGGCCCGCGGACGCCGGGCGTGGACTACCTGTACCCGCGCCGCCGGCCCGGCTCGGCACGGCGGTGAGCCCGGACCCAGGGACGGCGAAACGCGGGGGAACCCGCACGCCGGTCGAGGGGGTCGCGACTGCCGAGGCAGGGGTCGATCGCGAGACCCGTCGGGGCTGCCTCTACGTGGTCGCGACGCCGATCGGGAACCTGGGTGACGTCACGCTGCGGGCACTGGAAGTGCTCCGGGCGGTCCCGCTGGTCGCCGCGGAAGACACCCGGATCACGCGGCGACTCTTCGCGCGCTACGAGATCACGACCCACCTCGTTCCGCATCACGCGCGAAACGAGGAGGCCACGACCCCGGCGCTGCTGGCGCATCTCCGGGCGGGGCGCGATCTCGCGCTCGTCACGGACGCCGGCACGCCGCTCGTCTCCGACCCTGGCGCCGGTCTCGTCGCGGCGTGGGCGGCGGAGGGCGGCGCCGTCGTCCCGATTCCGGGCGCATCCGCCGTCCTCGCCGCGCTCGTCGCATCCGGGATCGCGGGGCCGCGGTGGAGCTTCGAGGGATTCCTGCCGCGCCGCGGGCGCGAACGCCGCGAACGGCTCGCGCGGCTCGCGGTCGATCCCCGGACCTCCGTTCTCTTTGAGGCTCCGGGCAGGCTGGCAGGCACCCTCGCGGACCTCGCGGCCGCGTGCGGGCCGGACCGTCCGGCGGCCGTCTGCCGCGAGCTGACGAAGCTCTACGAGGAGGTCCGTCGGGGCCCTCTCGCGGCGCTGGCCGCGGCGGTCGCGGCCGGCGGGATCGCCGCCCGCGGGGAGATCGTCGTCGTCCTCGGGGACGCGACCGGGGAGACCGGCGGGGCCGGTGCGACCGGCGAGGGCCCGACGTCCCGGGGCGTCACCGGGGGGGGAGCCGACGCGCTGGCGACCGCCCGCGCGGAGGTGGAGCGACTCGTCGCGGACGGCGTCGCCCGGGGCGAGGCCGCCCGTCGCATGGCGGCCTCGTCGGGGATCCCGCGCCGCCGTCTTTACGGGGCCGTGCCTGACCGCTAGGATCGGCTGAGGATGGACACGACCACCCGCCTGCCCGTCCTCCCCCTGACCCCGATCCTCGTGCCCGCGACGATCCGCGTCTCGCTCCCCGCGATCGTCCCGCCGTCGTCGTGTGCCGCAGGCGGTGACGGCGGACCGGCGAGCCGTTAGCATGGGCGCCGACCAACGGTCCGAAGATGAGCGCCGTCGTCGCCACCAGCGCGGGGGCGGCGCCCTGCACAGGAGGAGGAGAGCCCATGGTGCGCACACGAATAGGTGCCCTTGTGGCGGCTGCGGCGATTCTCGTCGCGGCCTGCGGCGGCGCCGCGTCGCCCACGCCCGCCCCGGCCACGTCGGCGGCGCCATCGACCGCCCCGACCACGTCGGCGGCGCCATCGACCGCCCCGACCACGTCGGCGGCAGGCACGCCCAAGGCTGGCGGCACGCTGGTCGTTGCCACCCCGGGCGACATCAACCGGACGGACCCGGCGCTCGTCGACGACGCCACCTCGACGTATGTCGCGCAGCAGGTCGAGGAGACGCTGCTCACCCTGAAGCCCGGCACGGGCGACGTGGTCATCCCGGAACTGGCGACCGAGTGGAGCGTCAGCCCCGACGGCCTGAACTACACGTTCAAGATCCGCCAGGGCGTTAAGTTCCATGACGGAACAGATCTCAACGCCGCGGCCGTGAAGGTCAACTTCGACCGCTGGATCAAGATCCCGAAGGCCTACGTCGACCTCGGCTACACGTACTACATCGACTTCGTCATCACGGCCCAGGTCCAGGGCGTGACGGCGCCCGACGCGAGCACGGTCGTCGTGACCCTCAAGGCGCCGAACTCGTCCTTCCCCGTCCAGATGACGCTGACGCCGTTCGCCATCTCGAGCCCGAAAGCGCTCACCGACGGCAACGCCAGCGCCCCGGACTTCAAGGACAACAAGTACGCCACCGGCGGGCCGCCGGCGATGGTCGGCACCGGTCCGTTCATGTTCAAGGAGTGGGTGCCGGGCGACCACGTGACGCTCGTCAAGAACCCGAGCTACTGGAACGCCGCGGCCGGCGGGCCGTATCTCGACCAGATCACGTTCAAGCCGATCGCCGATGCGACGGCGACGCTGAACGCCCTGCAGTCCGGCGGTGTCGACCTAGCCCAGACGATCTCGCCGGTCGATGTCGCGACGGTCCAGGGGGATTCGAAACTCGCGTCGATCGACCGCGGCAGCGCCTGCAATCTCGGGGTCCTGGGGATGAACCAGACCCACAAGCCGTTCGACAACCTGAAGATCCGCCAGGCGATGGCGTACGCGGTAAACCGCAAGGCGATCATCGACGCGTTCTTCGGCGGGGCCGGCATCCTCGCGAGCAGCTGGGCGCCTCCCGGCACCCTGTTCGTCAAGGAGCTGGCGCTCCCCGAGTACAACCCCGACAAGGCCAAGCAGCTGATCGCCGACTCCGGCGTGACCGACCTGAGCTTCGACTTCTGGTACCCATCCAACGTCAGCCGGCCGTACATGCCCGATCCGAAGGGCGAGTTCGAGGCAGTTCTCCGCGACCTCGAGGCGGTCGGCTTCAAGCCGAACCCGAAGAATGCGCCGTGGTCGCCCGACTACCTCGCGGCCGAGGAGTCAGGCAAGTACCCGGCCTGGCTCATCGGCTGGAACTGCGACTACCTGGGCATCGACAACTTCCTCAGCACCGCGTTCTTCGGCTACCGCGGTGACCCGTATGGACCCGGCCCCGAGTTCGCCTACAAGAACGACGCCATGAACCAGGCGATGGTCGACGCGCTGAAGGCCACCGACGAGGCCGGCCAGAAGGCGGGCTGGGCCAAGGCCCAGGACCTGATCCTCGCCGACATGCCGACGGTGCCGATCGGCTCCTCCAAGACGCCCGCCGCCGCCGCGGCGTACGTGAAGGGGCTCGTCCCGTCGCCGACACTGCTGGAGTTCTTCCAGAGCGTCTGGCTCGACAAGTAGCGTCGTGACGCACGCCCGCGGCGCGCGTCACGCATGAAGTGGTCCCCCGGCGGCTTCGGGCCCCGGGGGACCACCCGCACTCGGCAGCTCGCGTAGGTTCGGCCGCACAGCACAGGACCGCCATACTCGATGGGCAAGTACATCGTTCGACGGCTGCTCGGCGCGATCCCGGTTCTGATCGGGCTGTCGATCATCCTGTTCGCGTTCGTCCACCTCCTGCCCGGCGACCCGGCCACGGCGATCCTGGGCCAGCACGCGACCCCCGAGCGGGTGGCGGCAATGCGAGCGTACCTGGGGCTCGACCTGCCGCTCTGGCAGCAGTACCTGGGCTACGTTGGCGGCCTGCTCCGGGGCGACTTCGGGTCGAGCGTCATCAACAACCAGCCGCTCCTCCGCGAGCTCCTCACCCGGTTCCCCGCCACGCTGGAGCTGACCGTGGCGGCCATGATCTACGCGGTGGGGGTCGGCATCCCCCTCGGCCGCTTCGCTTCCCGGCATGCGCAGGGGTGGTCCGACGGCGCGGTGACGGTCGTCTCGCTGCTGGGGATCAGCATCCCGGTCTTCGTCCTCGGCCTGACCCTCCAGTACATCTTCGCCGTCGAGCTCGGCGTCCTGCCGGCGGGCGGCCGGATCGATCCACGGGCGAATCTCCACATCCAGTCGAACTTCGTGCTCATCGACTCGCTCCTCATGGGGAGGCCCGACCTGTTCATCGACGGGATTCGCCACCTCATCCTGCCGGCGATCGCGCTCGGCTCGATCCCGCTCGCGATCATCACCCGGATCACCCGGGCCTCCGTCCTCGACGTGAGCAACGAGGACCACGTCCGGACGGCACGGGCGAAGGGCCTGAAGGAGAAACGCGTCAACAGCCGCCACATCATGCGTAACGCGTGGTTGCCGGTCGTGACCGTCATCGGCATCCAGGTCGGCGGCCTTCTCGGTGGGGCCGTCATCACCGAGACCGTCTTCGCCTGGAATGGCGTCGGACGGTTCGTCGTCGAGGCGATCAACAACCGAGACTACCTCGTCGTCCAGAACACGATCCTCATTTTCGCCCTGGTCTTCCTGGCGGTGAACCTGATCGTGGACATCCTCTATGCGTTCATCAACCCGCGGATCCGGTACGCCTGATGGCCGCGCCTGCGATCCGCGTCGGGCGCCCTGTGGAGGCCCGGGCCAGCCGCGGGCTGTGGAGCGATGCGTTCCGTCGTCTGCTGCGCAACCGGCCGGCGCTCGTCGGGGTCCTGTTCATCGCCCTGTTCGTCGTCACCGCGCTCATCGCCCCGCTCATCGCACCCTATGCTCCGCTCGCGGGCACGCTCGCAGATCGGCTCCAGCCCCCGAACACGGCGCACCTGATGGGCACGGACCTGCAGGGGCGCGACGAGTTGAGCCGCGTGATGTACGGGGCCCGGGTGAGCCTGGTCGCCGGCGTCGCCTCCGTCGTCATGGGGGTGTTCATCGGGGGGCTCATCGGTGCGCTTGCCGGCGGCCTCGGTGGCAAGGTGGACTCCGTCCTGATGCGGGTCGTCGATGTCATGCTCGCGATCCCGGGCATCCTGCTCGCGATCGGGATCGTCGCCTGGCTGGACCGCGGGTTGCCCCAGATCATGTTCGCGGTGGCGATGGTGAATGTCCCGATCTTCGCCCGCATCCTGAGGGGCAGCCTGCTCTCGTTGCGCGAGTCGGACTACGTGATCGCGTCCCGCTCCCTCGGCGCGAGCGGGTTCCGGGTTCTCGTCCGTCACATGCTCCCGAACTCGCTGACGCCGCTCATCGTCGCGGCGACCCTCGCTCTCGCGACGGCCATCATCGACGTCGCCGGCCTGGGGTTCCTCGGCCTCGGCCCGCCGGACCCGCGAACGCCGGAATGGGGAACGATGCTCACCGATTCGACCAAGTTCCTGCGCCAGGCGCCGTGGCTGATCATCTTTCCGGGCCTCGCGATCGTCGTGAGCGCGGTCGGCTTCAACCTGCTCGGTGACGGCCTCCGCGAGTCGCTCGACCCGCGATTGAAGCAGTAGCGTCCGGTGGCCCTCCTGTCGGTCCAGGACCTCGTCGTCCGCTTCCGGACGCACGAAGGGACGATCCACGCCGTCAACGGCGTCACGTTCGAGCTCGAAGAGGGCGAACGGCTCGGCCTCGTCGGCGAGTCGGGCTGCGGCAAGAGCGTCACGAACCTCGCGATCATTCGCCTGCTGCCCAAGCCGGCCGGACGGATCGAGGGCGGACGGGTGCTCTTCGAGGGTCAGGATCTCCTCGTGCTGCGGGAGGACGAGGTCCGTGACATCCGTGGCTCCGACATCGCGATGATCTTCCAGGACCCAATGACGAGCCTGAACCCGGTCCTGACGATCCAGGAGCAGATGGTCGAGACGATCCAGGCCCATCGGAAGGTGTCGAAGGAGGACGCCCGGGCGCGCGCGATCGAGCTCCTCGCCATGGTCGGGATCCCCAATCCGGCCGCGCGCCTCAAGAGCTTCCCCCACCAGTTCTCGGGCGGGATGCGCCAGCGCGTGATGATCGCGATGGCGCTCGCACTCGCGCCGAAGCTGCTCATCGCCGACGAGCCCACGACGGCCCTCGACGTGACGATCCAGGCCCAGGTCCTGGAGCTCCTCGCGCAGCTGACGACGAAGAGCTCGACGGCGCTCATCCTCATCACGCACGACCTCGGTGTCGTGGCCGGCATGACGCAGCGGATCAACGTCATGTACGCCGGGTTCATCGTCGAGACGGCGCCGACGGCCGAGCTGTTCGCCCGTCCGTCGCACCCGTACAGCGTCGGCCTCCTCCACTCGATCCCGCGTCTCGACGAGGAGGGTGGCGAGGAGCTCATCCCGATCGAGGGCCGCCCGCCCGACATGCGTCGCGCACCGACCGGTTGTCCGTTCGCTCCCCGGTGCGCCTGGCGGGTCGAGGCGTGCTGGACGAACAACCCGGAACTCCGGCCGCTCACGGAAGGAGGGCCGGTCGTCATGACCGGCCCGAAGGCGACACACCGAATCGCCTGCCACAATCCGCCGACCCCAAACGAGGTCCGCGGCGGGCGGCCCCTGCGAGCCGGGTTTACCGCTGCACCGCCCCCGGCCGAGATGCTCGACGAGCTGAGCCTCGCGCCAGCCGAGGTGACCGCTGATCTCAAGGGCCTCATGGCCGGCATCCAGGTCGAGGAGGGGCCGCTCTCGGTGTACCCGAGCGCGGGAGGCCTGCCGATCCCGCCCGAACCGGAGCGTCGCAATGACGGCCTCTGATCGCGATCCCGCGACGGGCCGTCCCGTGCCGACGACCGCGGGTGGCGGGCCGGCGGGTGGTACTCCGTCCGGTTCGGGCAACGGACAGGGCGACGGCGCCGCACTCCTGCGCGTAGAGGACCTGAAGGTCTACTTCCCGATCAGGGAGGGGATGATCATCGAGCGCCATGTCGGTGACGTCCGCGCGGTCGACGGGATCTCGTTCTCGATGACGCGCGGCGAGACGCTCGGTCTGGTCGGCGAGTCCGGCTGCGGCAAGAGCACGACTGGTCGCGCGATCATCCGGCTGTACGAGCCGACGGCCGGGCGCGTGCTCTTCGACGGGGTTGACATCACGTCGCTCGACAAGGGTGGGCTCAAGGGCATGCGGCGGCGCATGCAGATGATCTTCCAGGATCCGTACGCGAGCCTCGACCCGCGGATGACCGCCGGCGGGATCATCGCCGAGCCGCTCGACATCCACGACGTTGGAGCGAAGCGCGACCGGCGGATGCGTGTCCGCGACCTTCTTTCGACCGTCGGCCTTAACCCCGACTACGCTGACCGCTACCCGCACGAGTTCTCCGGTGGTCAGCGGCAGCGCATCGGCGTTGCCCGGGCGCTCGCGCTCGAACCGGACATGATCGTCGCCGACGAGCCGATCAGCGCCCTCGACGTCTCGATCCAGGCGCAGATCATCAACCTCCTCGAGCGGCTGCAGGACAGCCTGGGGCTGACGTACCTGTTCATTGCCCACGACCTGTCGGTCATCCGCCACATCAGCGACCGGATCGCCGTGATGTACCTGGGACGGATCGTCGAGCTGGCGAGCTCACGTGACCTCAATCGCACCCCGCTCCATCCATACACCGTCGCTCTCCTCTCGGCGGTCCCGATCCCGGACCCGGTCGTGGAGTCTCGGCGCCGTCGGATCATCCTCACCGGTGACGTACCCTCCCCGGTGAACCCGCCGAGCGGCTGCCGGTTCCACACCCGCTGCTGGCTACGCCAGCAGCTCGGCAACCCGGGAGAGTGCGAGACCGTCGATCCGGAGTTCCGCGTCCTCGGGCCGATGCACGAGGTCGCCTGCCACTTCGCCGCCCGGGTCGACGGGTCGACCGAGCAGCTTCAGGCCACGGGACGCGCTCCGGCCCACGCGGCCGGAGCCATCGCGGGAGGGGCCGAATTCGGCGATGCGTCGCCGCCAGGCCCACCGGACCGCCCGCAGGGCGTCGCCGACTGATCGCCGCGGGCAGCGCGACGGGCGTCGGAGGGGAGGTCGGCGCCCGTCGCGAGCGAAGCGTGCGCGATCAGGCGACGAGGACCGCCTCGACCGGCTCCGGGTCGCCGGGCGCGACGCTCGGCTCCGCCTCGTCGTCATCGTCGACGCCCTCGGCCGGTCCGGCCGGCTCGACCCCGAGCGCGTTCGCCTGGACCGCCAGCGCGTCGGCCGCGTAGTCCTTCTTGTGCCGTCCCGAGAGCATCTCGACCGCCGCCGCCACGATCTCGGTCTTCCAGTGGTGCGCGCCGCGATCGTCGTCCCACTGCCGGGTCTGGATCCGGCCCTCGATCGCGACCGTCATCCCCTTGCCGAGGTAGCTGCCACAGATGTCGGCGAGCCGGTCCCACGCGACCACCGAGTGGAACTCGGCCTTCTCCTTGCCGTTGCCGACGTACTCGTTCGTGGCCACGGAGAACGTCGTGACGTTCTTGCCGCTGGCGAGCACGCGCAGCTCCGGGTCGCGCGTGAGGCGGCCGGTGAGCAGAACCTTGTTCATGGGTCCGATTCCTCCTGGCCGGCCGGGTCTCCGGTCCGGCCCTGCATTCGAGCGGCGGGCGACGGGGCGGGCAGGGCGGCGGGCCCGGATGGACAATCGGTCGGACCCGCTGCCGTGACGCGGATCCTGGCGGCGATCGATCACCGGGCGCGTACCTCGCGTTGCACGGGCGCTTACCTGCCCAGGCGACGCCCCGGACGGTGGCCGGTCAGCTCGCGGCGACGATCGCCCGGCCGCTCCGCCGCCCGTGAAGCGCCACCGGCGCCGCGATCCCGCGGACGAGCGCGAGGTCTGCCGACGGCCGCTCCGAGGCGTACAGGTCGCAGAAGACGCTGACCAGCTCGGGATCGAACTGCGTCCCGGCGTGGCGCTGGATCTCGCGGATCGCCTCGGCATGCGTCATCGCTCGCTTGTACGGGCGGTCCGCGGTCATCGCGTCATAGGCGTCCGCAAGGGCCACGATCCGCGCTCCCAGCGGGATCTCCGACCCCCGGAGGCCGTACGGATAGCCATGCCCGCCGAACCGTTCGTGATGGTGGAGCACGATCGGCACGGCGTCACGCAGCACCGACGCCTGCTCCAGGATCACCTGGCCGATCCGGGGATGCTGCACGACCGACTGCCATTCGACGGCGGTGAGCGCCGACGGCTTCTCCAGGATCTCCTCGGGCAGGGCAAGCTTGCCGACGTCGTGGAGCAGGGCGGCGAGCCGCAAGCGGTCGATCTCGGCGTCGGGCAGGTCCATGCGGCGGCCCATCCCCACCGAGAGCGTGGCGATCAACGCGGACGCGTGGCCGCGGTGGTTCGGGTACGGGATCAGCGTGGTGATGAGCGCCTGCTCGGCAGCCAGCCGCGCCAGCTGAGCCACGCCCGCCGCGCGTGCCCTGCCGTCGCTGGAGATCGGCGCCCGTGGGACGCGGGCATCGTCGTCGGGCTCGGAGAAGACGTAGACCTGGTTGCGCCCGAGCGACTTCGCCGAGTACATCGCCGCGTCCGCGTCGCGGACGAGGGTGTCGATTCGCAATGTGCCCCCCAGGCCGCCCGCGACGCCGATCGACACGGTCACATTCACGGTCAGCTCATCGTCGATCCGGATCCGTGCCCTGCCCACGAGCAGCCGCAGCTTCTCCGCGAGCGACGCCGCGTCCTCGACGGTGGTCTCGGGGAGAATGAACATGAACTCCTCGCCGCCGTATCGACCAAGCATGTCGGTCGCCCGGACATTCGTGCGGAGCACATCAGCGATGCCGCGGAGGACCACATCGCCCGCATGGTGACCGTGGGAATCGTTCACCGACTTGAACAGGTCGATGTCGACGAAGCCCACCGAGAGCGGCCTGTTGTAGCGCGCGGCTCGCTCGACCTCGCCGAAGAGCATACCCAGGAGCGCCGGGCGGTTCGCAATCCCGGTCAGGCGGTCGATCGTCGCGGCGTCGTGCGTCGACGCGAGCGTCGCGCCCAGCGCGGCGACTGCGCGCGCGAGCCGGTCATCGAGGCCCTTGCCGTGCGCCGGTACGGCGGTCGACAGCTCGCCCGCCGCGAGGCGTTCTGCGGCGCTCACCACCGGGATCACGCGGCCGCGGATCCAGATGCTTGCTACTGCCGCGATCACGCTCCCGCCGAGGATCGCGGCAACCAGGAGCGAAGTCAGGTCCACGCCGCTGAGCGTCGCCCCGCCACCCGTGCCGACGAGAAGGACGAGGGCGACGAAGGCGACCGGAGCCAGCAGCCCGAGCCCTCCAAGCGCGCGTATCACGCCGCCACGGTACGCGCCGCACACGGGCGAATGGCCCGTCCCGAAGGTACCGTCGCATGCGCCGGAAGTCCCGGCCCCGTCTCGCGCCGCGACGCCGCGTGTCCGCGCTTCCGATGCCGGCTGGTATACTCCCCGGGTCCCGACGCCGTGGGCCGTCCCGCCCCCCCGAAGGAGTCAGCGATTGTCCGAGGCAGGCATCTCGGTCACGCCATGAACCGAGTGGCCACGTGCTCGACCGGGCGCCGCGTGCGCGGTGCCGTCCGAGCGGGGCAGTCTACCCAGCAGGTCCCCGGCGCGCGTGCCGAGGGCCTTTCTTGTTGCCCGCCGAACGCACGCGCCGCGGGGGAGCAATCATGCCGGCCACGGTGATCGTCGGGCTCCAGTGGGGCGACGAGGGCAAGGGAAAGGCGACCGATTTCCTGTCCGAGCAGGTCCGCTGGGTCGTTCGCTACCAGGGTGGCGACAACGCCGGCCACACGATCGTTCTCGGCACGGAGGTCTTCAAGCTCCACCTCGTGCCGAGCGGCGTGCTCTATCCGCACATCGTGCCGCTCATCGGGCCCGGGGTCGTCGTGAACCCTGCGACGCTCATCGGCGAACTTGACGGGCTGGCGGCGCGGGGGGTCGACACGAGCCGCGTCCGCGTTTCGCACGCCTGCCATGTGATCATGCCGTACCACGTGGCCGAAGACCGTGCCTCCGAGGCGCGTCTCGGCAGGGCAGGGATCGGCACGACGCACCGAGGGATCGGGCCGGCGTACGCCGACCGAGCCTCGCGGGTCGGGCTCCGGATGGAGGACCTCCTCGACGAGACGGCGCTTCGGCGCAAGCTCGAGCGCCTGGTCCCTGACAAGAACGCGTGGCTGGCGCAGATCGGCGACGAGGGCCGGCCCTTTGCCGTCGAAGCGCTCGTCGAGTCCGCGCTCAGCTGGGGTGTCCGCCTTCGCGAGCAGATCGCGGATACCACGACACTTATCCAGGACGCGCTCCGGGCCGGCGACCACGCGCTCTTCGAGGGGGCCCAGGGGACGCTCCTGGACCTGGACCACGGGTCGTACCCGTTCGTGACATCGTCCAGCCCAGTGGCCGGCGGGGCCTGCACGGGCGGCGGGATCGGCCCGCTCCAGGTGACCGCGGTGATCGGGATCATGAAGGCCTATACGACCCGGGTGGGCGCCGGCCCGTATCCCACCGAGCTCCTCGACGAGATCGGCGAGGGGATCGCGATGCGCGGCCACGAGTTCGGCACGACGACCGGCCGGCGCCGCCGCGTCGGGTGGTTCGATGCCGTCCCGCTCCGCTATGCGGTCGACGTCAACAGCGTCAGCAGCATCATCCTCAACAAGCTGGACATCCTGTCGGGGATCGACGAGATCCGCCTCTGCGTCGCATACGAGATCAACGGCCGGCGCGTCGAGCGCTGGCCCGCCTCGGCCGAGGAAGTGGCCCGCGCGAAACCGATCTACGAGACGTTCCCCGGCTGGCCCGAAGAGCTCCACGCGGCCCGCACGCCCGACGATCTCCCCCCGAACGCGCGTGCCTATGTCGGCGCTCTCGCCGCCCTGGCCGGCGTCCCGATCACGCTCGTCTCCGTCGGGCCGGAGCGAACCCAGACGGTGATCCTTGACGACCGGCCGCTCGCGGCCGGTCGAGGCTGATGGACGCCATCGCGCGGAAGCCGCGCCGGATCCTGCTCGTTGGCGGGGGCGGTCGCGAGCACGCGCTGGCGGTTCGGCTGGCCGGCGAGCCGGGGGTCGCGGCCCTCGTCGCCCTTCCCGGCAGCGATGCGATCGCGGGCGTGCCCGGCGTCTCTGTCGTCCCGGGCGACCCGCTTGACGCGTCCGCGGTCGTGGCGGCCGCCCGGGCGGCTCGCGTGGACTTCGCCGTGATCGGCCCGGAGGCGCCGCTCGCCGCGGGCGTCGCCGACGCGCTCGTGGCCGCGGGAATCCCAACCTTCGGCCCGACCGCGGCTGCGGCGCGGATCGAGAGCTCGAAGGCGTTCTGCCACGCGATCGCGGACGCGGCCGGCGTGCGGATGGCGCGCGCCGGGGCCTTCGCAGCCCCCGGCCCGGCGCTCGCGTTCGCGGCGGAGCTCAGCGCCGGCGGGCGCGGAATCGTGGTCAAGGCCGATGGCCTGGCCGCGGGCAAGGGCGTCACGGTCTGCGACACGCTCGACGAGGCAGGGTTGGCCGTTGGCGCGATCTTCGTCGGCGCGCGTGCCGAGGCGGCCGACGCTCCCAGGGTCGTCGTCGAGGAGCGCCTCCGCGGGCCGGAGGCCAGCGTGATCGTGCTCGCGGATGAAACCGCGACGCTCGCCCTGCCGGCCGCCCGCGACCACAAGCGTCTTGGTGACGGCGACGCGGGGCCGAACACCGGCGGGATGGGCGCGTACAGTCCGCTGCCCGACCTCCCGGACGCGGACGTGGCCCGGATCGTGGCGGCGTTCCACGTGCCGCTCCTCGCCGAGCTGGCCCGCCGCGGAACGCCGCTCCGGGGCGCCCTCTTCGCAGGCCTGATCCTCACCGCGGACGGCCCGGTGCTCCTCGAGTGCAACGCGCGGTTCGGTGACCCGGAGGCGCAGGTGATGCTGCCGCGCCTCGCCACCCCGCTCGCGCCGCTGCTGCTGGCCGCGGCGCAGGGCCGCCTGGCCGCGGCCGCGTCGGACGCCGGGATCGTGGGCTTCCTCCTTCCCGCCACCCCGGACGCAGCAGTGGGCATCGTGCTCGCGGCTGCCGGCTACCCCGATGCGCCCCGGGTCGGCGACGCGGTCGCCGGGCTGCCGGAGGCAGAAGCGGGTGGCGGACTCGTCTTTCACGCCGGCACGGCCCACGACGCCGCCGGGACGTGGCGGGTCCGCGGTGGGCGCGTCGTGACCGTGGTCGGCCGCGGCCCGGACCTTGCCGCCGCGCGGGCAGCCGCGGAGCGCGCCGCGGACGCGGTGACGTTCGCCGGCCTCCAGCGCCGGCATGACATCGCGGCGGGGACTGGGGTGTGATCCGCCGCTACACCCGCCCCGAGATGGGCGCGGTCTGGTCGGAGGAGGCCCGCTTCGCCGCCATGCTCCGCGTGGAGCTGGCAGTGGCGAAGGCCCAGGTTGTGCGCGGCATGGTGCCGGGCGAGGCCAACGCGGCGATCGCGAGGCGCGCCAGGGTGGACGTGGATCGGATCGCCGAGATCGAGAAGACCACCGACCACGACGTGATCGCGTTCGTGAGCCAGGTCGCGGAATCGGTCGGCCCAGAGGGTCGCTTCCTCCATCTTGGCCTGACGAGCAGCGACGTCGTCGACACCGGGCTGGCGCTCCAGCTCCGGGCTGCCGGCGATCTCCTCCTGGGCGACGCCGATGCGCTCCTCGCCACGCTGGTGGCTCGTGCCCGGTCCGAGGCTGGCACGGTGATGATGGGCCGGACCCACTCGGTCCATGCGGAGCCCACGACGCTCGGGCTCAAGCTTGCGGGCTGGGCGTTCGAGCTTGCCCGCGACCGTGCGCGCCTCGCACGCGCCTTCGAAGACATGGCCACCGGCAAGATCTCCGGTCCAGTCGGCACGTACAGCCTGCTCGCCCCGGATCTCGAGGCAGAGGTCCTCGCCGATCTCGGGCTCGACGCTGACCCGGTGAGCACCCAGATCGTCCAGCGCGACCGGCATGCCGCGGTCGTGGCCGCGATCGCGATCACCGGCGGTTCCCTCGAACGCTTCGCCACCGAGGTCCGCAACCTCCAGCACACCGAGATCGGGGAGCTGATGGAGCCGTTCCGGTCCGGTCAGAAAGGCAGCTCCGCCATGCCCCACAAGCGCAACCCGATCCTGTGTGAGCGGATCGCCGGGCTCGCTCGGCTCCTGCGCGGCTACGCGGGCGCAGCGCTGGAGAACCAGCCGCTCTGGCACGAGCGCGACATCAGCCACAGCAGCGCCGAGCGGGTGCTCCTCCCGGACGCCACGATCCTCCTCGACTACATGCTGGCGAAGATGACCGGCCTCGTCGAGGGTCTGGTTGTCCGGCCGGAGCGGATGCGCGAGAACATCGAGCGCGGGCTCGGCCTCCACGCGTCATCGCGCGTCCTCGTCGCGCTCGTCGAGGACGGCGGGCTGTCGCGGGAGGAGGCCTATGCGATCGTCCAGCGCAGCGCGCTCCGCGCCGCCGACGAGCGACGCCCGCTCCACGACCTCCTCGCCACCGACGCGAGCGTCGCGCAGTGCCTGACCCTTTCGCGCCTGGACGCCTGCTTCGAAGATGCAGGGTTCCTGGCCCACGTGCCGACCGTCATCGCGCGCCTCGACGCCATCGATCCCGGGATCGTGCGATGACGCTGGCGGGGGCGTTCATCCGCTCCGGCAAGGTCCGCGACCTGTACGCAGTGGACGCCGACCAGCTCCTCCTCGTCGCCTCGGACCGGCTCTCCGCCTTCGACGTGGTCCTGCCGACGCCGGTCCCGGACAAGGGGAAGGTGTTGACCGCGCTGTCGCGGTTCTGGTTCGCCGAGACGGCCGGGATCGTGCCCAACCATCTCATCGCGACGGATCCGGCGGCACTCCCGCCTTCGTGGACGGGTCGAGCCGACGAGCTGCGCGGCCGGATGCTGCTCTGCCGGCGCGTGGAGATCCTGCCGGTCGAGTGCGTCGTCCGGGGCTACCTCGCCGGGGGCGGCTGGAAGGACTACGCCGCGACCGGCGCAGTCTCCGGCATCAGGCTCGCGGCCGGGCTGCGCGAGGGAGACCGGCTCCCTGCTCCCATCTTCACGCCCTCCACGAAGGCGGAGACGGGGCACGACGAGCCGATCTCCTTCGACACGCTGGTCGACCTGCTCGTTGGGCCCGGGCGCGAGGCAGGCGCGCTCGCGGAGGAGGTTCGCGACGTGGCGCTCCGTCTCTACGCCCACGGCGCCGCTGCCTGCGCGCGGGCGGGCATCCTCCTCGCCGACACGAAGTTCGAGCTGGGTGTTGCGGGCGATGGGACGCTCGTCCTCGCCGACGAGGTCCTGACCCCGGACTCGTCGCGCTTTTGGGAGGCGGGCGCGCACGCGCCGGGCGGCCCGCAACGCTCGTACGACAAGCAGTACGTCCGCGACTGGCTGGAGCGCCAGGCGTGGGACAAGACCGACCCGGGCCCGGCCCTGCCGGATGACGTCGTCGCCGGGACCCGAGCCCGCTACGTTGAGGCCTTCGAGCGGATGACCGGGGCGAGCTTCGCGCGCTACCTGAAGGAGGACGTCATCGCCCGATGAACGCCGAGATCGTCGCCACCCGGTTCCATTTTGCGGTCAACGTCCTCCCCAAGGAAGGGATCCTCGACCCCCAGGGCCGGGCCGTGGAGCAGAGCCTCCCTCACCTTGGGCTTGCCGGGATCGAGCAGGTCCGGGTGGGTCGTCGCGTGGAGCTTGCCGTCGACGCGCCCGACGCGACGGTGGCTCGCGGCCTGGTCGAGAAGCTCGCCCGCGATCTCCTCTGCAACCCGATGATCGAGCAGTACGCGATCGAGGCGCTGGGCGCCATCTCGGCCGCGCGCCGGGAGGTTGGCGGGTGAGCGTCCGGGTCGGCGTTGTCGTCTTCCCGGGCTCGAACTGCGACACGGACACGGCCTGGGCCCTGTCCCGGGCCGGCGCCGAGCCGGTGGAGCTCTGGCACGAGCACGCTGACCTCGGCGGCGTCGCCGCGGTCGTCCTGCCGGGCGGCTTCGCATACGGCGACTATCTCCGGGCCGGCGTCATCGCCCGCTTCAGCCCGGTGATGCGGGCCGTGGCTGGCTACGCGGCCGACGGCGGCATCGTGCTCGGGATCTGCAATGGCTTCCAGGTCCTCGCGGAGGCCGGGCTCCTCCCGGGTGCGCTCCTCCGCAATCGCTCGCTCCGCTTCGTGTGCCGGGACGTGGCGATCAGGGCGGAGCGCGTCGACACCTATTTCACGCACCGGGTGCCGGAAGGCCGTACGCTTTGGATGCCGGTGGCGCACGGCGAAGGCTGCTACTACGCCGATGAGGCGACGCTCGACGCGCTGGAGCGCGACGGCCGGGTCCTCTTCCGCTACACCGACCCCGACGGCAACCCGGCCCGCGTCGATGACCGCGCAAACCCGAACGGCTCGCTCCGGGCGATCGCCGGCGTCCTCAACACGGGCGGCAACGTGGCCGGGCTCATGCCCCACCCGGAACGCGCCGCCGATGCCCTGCTCGGCTCGGACGACGGGATGCTCGTGCTCCGCTCGCTCGTGGAGTCGGCGGCCGCGCGGGCGCAGGGCGGCACCACGCTCGGGGATGGCGGCGCCGCGCGGGCGATGACGATGACCGCCGGGACGGGGCGATGAGCCCTGACGTCGCCGCGGCCGTCGCCGCGGTGCCGCTCCACCGTGCGCTCGGGCTGACCGACGAGGAGCTCGCGGCGATCGAGGGGAAGCTGGGCCGCGGTCCCAACGACCTCGAGCTCGCGATGTTCAGCGTGATGTGGAGTGAGCACTGCTCGTACAAGAGCAGCCGGCCGCTCCTCCGGACGCTGCCGACCGGCGGCGACGAGGTGGTCGCCGGGCCGGGCGAGAACGCCGGCGTGATGCGGATCGGGGACGGCTGGGCGGTCGCCTTCAAGATCGAGTCGCACAATCATCCCTCCGCGGTCGAGCCGTACCAGGGCGCGGCAACCGGCGTCGGCGGCATCCTGCGCGACATCTTCGCGATGGGCGCCCGACCGATCGCGGTGCTCGACGCGCTCCGCTTCGGCGATCCGGCGGATCCCCGGACCCGGCACCTCGTCAACGGCGTCGTGCGCGGCGTCGGCGGCTACGGCAACTGCGTGGGCGTTCCCACGGTCGGTGGCGAGCTGGTCTTCGACCCGTCGTACCAGGGCAACCCGCTCGTCAACGTGATGGCGATCGGGCTGGTCCGCGAGGACGCGATCATGCGCGCCGCGGCCCCGGGGCCCGGGAACCTCGTGATCCTGTACGGCTCGGCGACCGGGCGCGACGGGATCGGCGGCGCGTCGGTCCTCGCCTCGGCGACATTCGGGGACCAGGACCCCTCGAAACGGCCGGCCGTGCAGGTGGGCGACCCGTTCGCGGAGAAGCTCCTGATCGAGGCGACCCTGGAGATCCTCGCCGCCGGCCTCGCGGAGGGCCTCCAGGACCTTGGCGCGGCAGGTATCACGTGCGGCGTCTCGGAAACCGCGGACCGGGCCGGGACCGGGATTCGCGTGGACCTCGACGCGATTCCGCGCCGGGAGCCGGGCATGGCGCCGTTCGAGGTGCTGATCAGCGAATCGCAGGAGCGGATGGTCGTCATCGCGCGGCCCGGGCGCCTCCCGGAGATCGCCGCGATCTGCGCCCGCTGGGGGATCCCGTGCGCCGTGATCGGCCGCGTGACCGACGACGGCGACATCGCGGTGATCGAGGGCGGCCTGGATAGCGACGGACGACCGAACCCGGGTGCCCGGGAGCTGGCGCGGATGCCGGCGCGGGCGCTCGCCTCCGAGGCAATCGTGTTCGACCGGCTGGCAGCGCCGCCCCAGCGCCTCCGGAGGGCGCCCGCGCCGGGGATCCCGGAGGCGGCTGGCGATGGCCTCCCGGAGCGTGGCATGGACCCGGGCGCCGTCCTGCTCGGGTTGCTCGGCAGCCCGAACCTCGCCTCGCGGGCGTGGGTTGCGGAGCAGTACGACCGGCACGTCCAGACGAACACGGTCGGCGGGGCCGGCCACGGGGCGGCAGTCCTCCGTATCAAGGGCACGCGGCGCGCGCTCGTGGCGACGACCGACGGCAACGAGGCCGTCAGTGCGATCGATCCGTACCTGGGCGCCGCGCTCTCCGTGGCCGAGGCCGCCCGGAACGTCTCGATCACGGGCGCCCGGCCGCTGGGCGTGACGAACTGCCTGAACTTCGGCGACCCGACCCGACCGGAGGCGTTCTGGCAGCTCCGGGAGGCCGTGCGCGGGCTCGGCGATGCGTGCCGGGCGCTGGGGCTCCCCGTGACGGGCGGGAACGTCTCGCTCTACAACGAGGCGCCCGGATCGGCGATCGCGCCGACGCCCGAGATCGGC
>JADGQG010000085.1 GCA_017882025.1 Chloroflexota bacterium | reverse complement strand
AGCGGGCGGCCCGCGATCCGACGCGCAAGCTCGGCTGGGACGACCGGCTGGTCGGGACCATGCGCATCTGCCTGGCGGGCGGGATCGAGGCTCCGCGGTGTGCGCTCGGTGCTGCAGCCGGACTGGCGACGCTGGAACCCGGGGTGCTCAGCGGGCGCTTCCCGGTCCGCGAAGCCCTGCGCAGGTGTTGGCCGGCCGACCTGCCGGATCCCGAGGAGGCGGAGCACGTCTCCCGCCTGGTGGAGGACGGGCTCGAGTGGCTGCGCCAGGTCGTCGAGAGCGGTCGGGTCTCGTTGGGGCAGCGATGAGTCCGGCAGCCATCCAGTCACCCTCCCCGGGCCGTCCCGCCCGGGTCCGGTGGCTACCGCGCCTGCGCCTCGCCGAACCACGTGGTCGTGCCGTCCGAGAGGAGCACGCCACCCGGCAGCAGGACCGCCTGCATCGCCTGGCCGGATGGGAGATCGCCCGAAACACCAAGCGTCCGCCACGTCAGGCCGTCGGATGACGCCCACGCGCCCACCCCAGGCCCACCCCGCAGCGCGATCATGCGCTCGCCATCGCCGACCAGCGCGCCGTTGGGCTGGCTGCCGCAGCCTTCGCCGGTGCATGTTGTCGCCCCGAGCGGCGGGAACGCCGGCAGCGGCCGCCAGTCGCGACCGTTGGCCGATTGCCACCAGAGGGCGGCACCTGGTGTCGCGAGGACCTGACCGACTGCGATCAGCCCGCCGCGAGCCGCCACGAGCTCGGTCGCGTCCCAGTTTGGGCCGGTGCTGGCGCGGATGAACGCAGCGGCCGTGCCCATCTCGAGGGCGAACGGGCCGGTCCACGTGGTCCCGTCCGTCGATCGCATGGCCACGGCGCGCTCGTGGTCCGCGTCCACGGGCAGGGCCCCGACCGCGGTGAACCCCCCGGTGATCCCGACGACGTCCCTGATCCGGAGCCCCGACGGAAGCGCCCCGGCTGGCAGCGTCTGCCAATGGATGCCGTCGACCGACGTCGCCAGCCGGGACGGCGACGTGGGGGAGGCGGCGACGAGCCCAGCCGATCCGGCGGCCAGGACGGGTGGCGCTGACCACGTCGAAGGTTGCCCAAGGTTGGGACCGGCGTGCGGCGTCCACGACCGCCCGTCGGGCGACGTCCACGACATGAGGGGCAGCGCCGGGCCGTAGGTTGGGCAGCCGGCGCCACACTGATACGAGCCATCGAGGAGGGTGAGGGCGACCAAGCCCGACGAGACCTCTCCGATCCCGACGACGAGCAGGCCGGGCCAGAACGTCGTCGCCGTGTCGTACGGCACCGGCATCCACAGGCCGCCGTCTCGCGAGGTCCACACGGGGGTTCCGGTCGACCCTTCCGAGGCACGCGAGCCAACCGCGATGTACCCGCCTCGCCAGCTCAGCACCGACGGCAGGAGACGCAGCGGATCATCGGGGGCCAGCCGCCGCCATCGGATGGCGGGCCACGAGGCCGTCTGGGGCGGCGGCTCGGATATCCCGAAGATGTCGGTCGACGGTCCGGCAGGGCTCGGGACAGTCGAGGGCTCCGTGGCAGTGGCTGTGGCCGCCGGCGAGGACGTGACGCCAGCCCCGGCGGTCTCGGGCGGCGGGGACGTCGGGGCTGGCGGACCGCCCCACGGCTTCGCGATGGCGATCCCGATGAACGCGACGAGCAGGACAAGAAGGAGTGCCGCCGTCCGGCGGCCTCTCGGGTCGCCGGCGACCCGGTGGCTCTCGGGGGTCGTGTGGTCGTGCGTCGTTGCTCAGGCGTCCGTGGGAGCGGGTTCGTTTCGCTTCAGCATCCGCCCTGTCGCAGACCTCGTCGAGAGGTTGGGTGAAGTGGCACGAGCGAGCTGCGTGAGCTGGCGGCCAGGGCGCCTAGCCCTGTGCTTCAATGGTCCAGTACTCCGTGCGCCCGGAGACGGTCAAGGCGCGCGCCGCCCCCAGCGTGGTCGCCATCGCCTCCCCGAACGCCGCCGACGTGAAGAGGCGCGATCGGATGCTCTCCCATTCGGCAAGGCTCGCCACCTCGACCTCCATGACCACCGTGTCGAACGGGCCGGAGAGGTCCGTCATCAGCTTCCAGTGGTGGTCGCCGCCCATCTCCGCGACGAACTGCTTTGCCGTGGCCGTCTGCAAAGCCGCGAGCTCGCCACCCTTGCCATACAAGCCCTGGAAGACCGTTCGCACGATGATCATCTCGACTCCTTCGGGGGCGCCACGAGGGTCCTGGCTTGGATGCGGACCCTCTCGAAGACCGCGAGAGTATGCCCACGCGCCGGCTTTCTGTCCCGGATGCGTCGGCCGGCTCGCGACCGCACCGCCCCGCCAGAGGGCGAAGCCAAGAGAGCCGGGGCGTGCTGCCACTGGATCGGCCTGTGCTGCGCACGCTCCCTCGTCGCGATCCGCTTAGTCCGACGAGAATTGGCGCCGGTTTCCGCGCAGGGAGAACGGCCATGCCGTATGTCAAGCACCCCCAGGTCGACGCCTACATCGATGGACTCCCAGCCTGGCAGCAGGAGATCTGTCGGCGGGTCCGGGATCTCGTGCACGCGGCCGATCCCGATGTTGTCGAGACGATCAAACGAAGCGTCCAGCCGTACTTCGTCCTCGACGGGAACATCTGCGCGCTGCTGGCGGCGAAGGACCACGTCAACGTCTTCCTGTACGACGGCGCGATCGTTCCCGACCCGGAAGGCATCATCACCGCGGGACATGCCAACACGACCGCCCGGACCGTCGCCTTCCGGAGGGGCGAGGAGATCAACGAGCGCGCGCTGACCGCGATGCTCCGGCAGATCATCGCCAACAACCGGGCCGGCGGCTGGCGCACGCTCAGATCATCCGGAAGCAGGGACTCGATAGACTGACGAGCCCGTGGCCCGAGGAGACGCCGAACGAACGCCCGCGTCCTGACCTGGACCGCCTACCTCCTCATGGCCGCTGAGGGCTACCTGATCTACGCGGTCGGGTTCATCACGCCGTACGTCCGGGCGGACCTGAGCGTGCCTGCATGGGTCGCCGCCCTCCCGAACTCGATGATGGCGATCGGGATGGTGTCGGCCGGACTCCTTGCCGGCCGGATCACGGCCCGACTCGGGCCCCGGCTGGCCGCCAGGGTCTGGGCGAGCCTGATGGCGGCCTCCGCAGTCCTGCTCGCGATCCCGGTGAGCATCGTCCCGATCCTGATCGGGGCCCTCGCGTTCGGAATCTCGGCCGGCGGGATGCTCGTTCACGTGAACAGTGCCCTCGGCGGACCCGGCAGCCGGGGAGGGACGCTGCTGATGCGCGCCAACATGTGGTCCGTCGTCGGCGCCGTGGCCGGGCCCCTGGTCCTCTCGGCCGCGGCCACGAGCGTCGGCTGGGCGTTCGGGCTGCTCGTACCGATCCCCGCGCTGCTCCTTCTTGTCGTCACGCTTCCGGCCTCGCCGGCCAGGGATCGACCCGCCGCCACCGGCGACCGGCCGGTCGCCCTTCCGCGTCCGTATTGGCTGACCTGGACCTTCCTGGTGCTCGAGATCGGCGCCGAGTTCTCGTTCGTCGTCTGGGGCTCGCAGGTGGTCGTCGCGCGAACCGGGCTGACGAACGCCGAGGCGACGGGCCTGGCGTCGCTGTACGTGGCTGGGATGATCCTCGGCCGGCTGGCGCTGAGCAGCGGATTCGGATCGGGCCCGCGATCGCTGGCACTGCTTCGGGGCTGTGCCTCGCTGGCGGCCGTCGGCGCCGTCATCCTCTGGCTCGGGACGGTCCCGCTGACCTCCGGGATCGGTCTCTTCGTCGGCGGTCTCGGGATCTCGGGGATCTATCCGTTGGGGGCGAGTCTCGCGCTCGCCCACGCTCCCGATGCCCCGATTCGCGCGAGCGCGCGGCTGACCGCGGCATCCGGAGGGGCGATCTTCACGGCCCCGCTCGTGCTGGGTCTTGTCGCGCAAGCGGCGGGCGTGGTCGTCGGGTGGCTGCTCGTCTTTGCGATGCTGGGCCTCGGCCTCCTGGTCCTCCTGCGAATCCCGCCCCCGGCCGGCCTGCCGTCGGAGCTGGCGCCGGTGGCGACACCAGCCTGACGCGCCTCCGCGGATCTCGAGCTCGAGCGCAGGACCGGCCACGCCGGCGGCCCGGCGGCCGACCTCGGCAACCGGGTCCGAGTCCGGCACGTACACTCCGACGATGGTGGTCACGCGGGATCTGCGACTCGCCGACGGCCGGATGCTCAGGGTCCACGACACCGGCGGCGGGGCGGCGCCGGACGCGCTGACGCTGCTCTGGCACCAGGGATCGCCCCAGACCGGCGAGCTCCTGGAGCCGCTCGTATCGGCCGCCGCTGCACGCGGCGTCCGGCTGCTGGCCTACGGTCGGCCGAGCTACGGCGGTTCGAGCCCACATCCGGGCAGGGACGTCGCGTCGGCGGCGGGCGACGTCCAGCAGGTCGTCGACGCCCTCGGCGTCGCGCGGTTCGCCGTGATGGGGGCGTCAGGCGGCGGCCCCCATGCCCTCGCGTGCGCTGCCCTCCTGCCCGATCGTGTGGCCGGCGCGGTGTGCCTGGCCGGTCTCGCGCCATTCACCGACGCCTTCGACTGGTATGCGGGCATGGCATCCGATGGTGGCCTGCGAGCCGCCGTCGAGGGTCGCGCGGCGCGCGAGCGGTACGCGGCGTCCGAGGTGTTCGACCCGACCGTCTTCACGGCCGCCGACTGGGCAGCCCTGAAGGGAGCCTGGTCGTCGCTCGGGGCCGACGCGGAGCGAGCCGGCGCGGCCGGGCCGGACGGGTTGATCGACGATGACGTGGCATTCGTCACGCCGTGGGGCTTCGACGTCGGGCGGATCGACGCGCCTGTCCTGCTCGTCCAGGGCGGGCAGGATCGTGTCGTGCCTCCCTCTCATGCCGAGTGGCTGCTGCGGACCTGCCCGTCGGCGGAGCTCTGGCTGCGCCCCCGTGACGGCCACATCTCGGTCCTCGATGCGATCCCGGTCGCGATGGACTGGCTGCGCGCCCGGCTCTGAGCCGCGGTACCTCGTCGCGCTACGGTGCCTGCGCCGCGCCGAACCACGCGGTCGTCCCGTCCGTGACGAGCACGCCGCCCGGAAGAAGGACCGGCCGCGTCGCCTGCTCGGCCGGAGGGTCTCCCGCTGGCGGGAGCCGAGTCCACGCCAGGCTGTCCATGGAGGTCCAGACGCCGGCGTCGGTGCCACCGCGTACTGCCACCATCCGGTGGCCGTCGCCGATGAGCGTCCCGTAGGGGAGAATTCCGCAGCCCTCGTTGCAGGTTGTCGGCCCGAGCGGGGTGAACGTCGGCATCGCCGCCCAGCGCCGGCCGTCCGTCGACGACCACCAACGGGTGATGTCGGGCGCCGTGACGCCACGCCCGATGGCAACCATGCCGTCCCGCCCGACGACCAGCGAGGCAACGGCGGGCCCGACGTCCGGCCCGACCCCCGGTGTTGTCGAGAGGATGGTCGGCACCTGCGGCCACCGCCGACCGTCGCCCGACCAGAGCGACGCCACCTGGCTGCGGCCGTCGGTCGTGATCCACCGGCCGACCGCCACGTAGCCGGCCTCCGTGCCGTGGAGGTCGGTGAGCGCGAACTGCGCCGGGAACCCCTCGGCGGGCAGGAGGTGCCAGTGCGACCCGTCCGGCGAGCTGGCGAGACGGGCCGCGGGTCCGCGGGATGCCACGACAAGCCCAGCCGGGCCGACCGCGAAGAGCGGCGGCTGGCCCGACGGCTCGGCGAGCCACTCCGGGGGGAGCAGGCGAGGCGTCCACGTTCGGCCATCCTGCGAGGTCCACGAGACGATCGGCAGCTCGTAGGTCAGCGGGCACGGCTCACTGCAGTACTCCACCGTCTCCGTGAGGGCAACGAGGCCCGTCGCCAGCTCGGCGATCCCGAGGACGGCGTGGCCCGGCCAGAACGTCGACGCGGTGTTGAAGGGGAGCGCGTCCCAGCGCGTCCCATCGGCCGATGTCCAGACCGGCGTCGAGGGTGGTGCCGCGATCCGGCCCACGGCGATGAATCCCCGACGCCAGGGCACGATCGAGGTCACGAGGCTCAGCGGGTCGTCGGGCGCGAGCCGCCGCCAGTCGAGTCCGGTCCATGTCGCCGACGCCGATGCGGATGCGGGCGAGCGGGGGGACGTGAACGCGACGGGGAGGGGACCGACCGGCGCCGACGGCGCGAGCCCCGGCACGCTGGGAGTCGAAGCCTGGAGCGAGGCCGCGGGTGGCGTGACGTCAGCGACCGGGATTCGCGCGGATGGCGCCGGCTCGGCCGGGCTGCCCCACGGCTTCGCGATCGCGATGCCGATGAACCCGATGAGCAGGACGCCGACGATCGCGGTGACGCGTCGCTCGCGCCGACCCGACGTCCGCGGTGAGCCCTGGAACGACCGACCTTCACTCACGCGAAGGACTGATCCCCGGCATGGTCGATGGCGGTCATGGTCGCAGCCTACCGGATGGGTGCGGATCCGCGGGCGCGACGGAATCGGGCCGAGTGACGGAGCGAGTGCGGGCCATCCGAGCGAATAGACGCGCGCGGCACCGCTTGCCGTGACTCGATCGAGGTGGCATCGTGCCGCGCAACACGTGTCGCCGTGGCGCGGACCGGGGGGTGACGATGAACGCGATCGAGATGCTGCGCAACCGCAGGGCCGCGATCACGGCCGGTCTCACCGACCTGATCGAAGGGGTCGACGGCGTCGATCTCGCCCGGCCGGTCGTGCCGGGAACCAGCCCTCTCGGACTCACCCTGTGGCACATCCCCCGAACCCAGGACTGGCTGGTCAACACGTGCCTGCGGGCCGTCGAGGAGGTGGCTGATCAGTTCGGTGAGGGCCTTCCCGATCCGGGCCGATACGGCTTCGGGACGGGCCTGACGCCCGACGACGCCCGTCGTGCGTCGACCGCTGTCACGCGCCCAGGACTCCTGGCATACGCGTCCGCCGTGGGGCAGGAGGTGGACGCCTGGCTCGCGACGCTCGACGACGCCGACCTGGAGATCGTGCCCCCGTTCCGCCAACGCCAGTCGGCGCGTGCCGCCTACACAAGCCCAGCCGCCCTTGCCGACGTGGAGGGCCTCGATGGCCTGTCAGTCGGCGTTCTGCTCCTCCGGCCCGGGCTCACCCACCTGCTGCGCCACCTGGGCGAGGTCGAGATCCTCGCGCAGATCGCTCGCGCCCACCCGGGCTGACGTCGGGCCGCGGTCAGGGTGCGATGGCGCGGCCCCGAGGCCGGGATCCCGGCGCCGCACGTCCGCTCAATGACACGAAGCGTGTCGGCCCGCAGACCGACGGCCTGGGCGTCTGCGGCGCAACATTCCGGGACGGGCGGCCGCGGGGGGCGTCCCCAGAGGAGAACCAGTGATGGACAGGGACACGACCGAACGGCTGCCGCAGCCGACTGATCCGACCGTCGATGACCTCGAAGGGAGCAACGAGAGCGCGAGCAGCGACACCGAGGGGCACTCGATGGTTTCCCTCGACCTCGCCCGGATCATCGCGAGCGAGCGCGTGCAGGATGGCGAGAGGGCAAGCCGCGACGCCGCGCGCGTGCGCGAGGCTCGTCCCGATCGCGAGGGTTCCAGCCGCGACGGCGGGTTCCTCAAGCGGTTCGGCCGGCGCTGAACCCGTCCTGACGCGAGGATCGGGCAGCGAGGAGGGCTCCCGGCCGTCCGCCGGTCGTCGCGACCGTCGGTCCGTCGTCGCGTACGCGCCCGCGACTCGAGCGCTGACCTTGTACTATGTGCTACGATATATACCGCACTACGATACAAGGCCAGCGCACCGAGGACCCCCCAGATGCCGCGTCACCTCAGCGAGCGAGGACAGCCCCCGGAGCCAGGGCTGCTGATCCTCACGAGCCTTGCCGGCGGACCCAAGCACGGGTACGCGATGATCGAGGACATCGACCGGATCGC
>JADGQG010000267.1 GCA_017882025.1 Chloroflexota bacterium | reverse complement strand
TCTGGATCGAGACATCGAGCGCCGAGACCGGTTCGTCGAGGACCACGAATTCCGGGTTGAGGGCGAGGGCACGGGCGATGCCGATGCGCTGGCGCTGGCGCTGGCCGTTACGGCTTGACGATCCAGCTGTCCAGGTTCCACCAGTCGTAGAACGAGGTGTAGTCGATCGGGCCCAGCTCGCCGTTCGTGGCGACGTTCGCGCTGTAGCCCTTGTGACCGAGATCCGCCCAGACGAAGTAGTACGGGCCGTTGTCGTGCAGGTAGAGCTGGACCCGTGCCAGGATCTCCTTGCGCTTGGCCCGGTCGAGCTCCTGCGCTGCCGCCTTCTGAAGCTCGTCGAGCTTGGGATCACAGTAGCCCGTGAAGTTGTTGTCGTGCGGGTTGTCCTTGCTGGTGACGTGTTTGCACCCGAAGAAGGTGGAGTCCTCGGGGTCGGTCAGGTCGTCCCAACCGCCGAGGTAGATGTCGAAGTTGTTGGGGTAGGAGAGCAAGGGCACGAGGATCGTTGCGTCGTCTGATTCCTTGACCGTGATGTCGATGCCGCACTTGGCGACCTGGCCCTTCGCCAGCTGCGCGAACTGCACGCGCTGCGGGCGGTCCCGGCGTACGTACAGGTCGGCCTTGAGATTCTTCCCGTCCTTCTCGTAGACGCCGTCCCTGAGCGTATATCCGTTGCTCTCGAGGAGCATCCTGGCGCCGGCGACGTCGAGCCTGTAATCCGGGATGGATGGGTCGTAGAAGTACGAGCCCGGCTGGACATTGCCATTGACCGGGACGGCGTTGCCTTCGGCCGCGGCCTGGACGGTCGCGGCGTGGTCGATGCACATCGCGAACGCCCGGCGAGCGACGACGTCCGAGAAGACGTGGCCCGGGCGGACGTTGAAGCCCATGTAGACGTAGGAGAGGTCGGCGTACTCGGACAGCTTGATCTTCGGGTTGGCCTCCAGCGCGGTGAGCGCAGCGGACGACGTGATCTCGGGCTGCCAGTCGATCTTGCCGGACAGGAGTGCCTCCGAGGCCGCGGCGGCGTCCTTCATCACCAGGATCAGGACCTTGGTCGGGCCGGGCTTGAACAGGTAGTAGTCGTCGAAGCGGGCGAGCTCGACGCTCTGGCCGGGTGTGTACCTGACGAACTTGTACGCGCCGGTGCCGACCGGGTTGAGGTTGATGTCGAGGAGGCGGTAAGCCGCCGCCAGCTTGTCGGTCTCGCCGGCCTGCAGTGTGGTGTTGAGGTCGGTGAGCAGGCCTCGTACGTCGTCGCTGTAGGCCGCGGTATCGGTCTTGCCGTCCTCGCCGACGAACCTGGACTGCTCCGGGAGGGTGACCCCGGCGGAGGTCAGGATGGCCTCCATGTCGACCCTGTAGAAAGACGTGCTGCAGGTGTCCGGCGGCGTGGCGCCGGCGCACGCGGTGTCGCCCTGGGCGGTGGAGATTCTGCCGGCGAGCGCCTTGACGGCGGCCGCGTCGACCGGGCCGGACCCGGCGACGAACTTCGCGTACGACGCCTCGGTGGCGGCTTTGGGCACGAGCCACTGCGTCAGCCCGAAGATGTAGATCGGCGCGTACTTGTTCTTCATGGTGATGACGAGCGTGTCGGGCGAGGGCGCCTCGACCGACCCGACGTTGTCGCCCCACGTCGAGCACGTCGTCGGGTTGAACGAGCACTTCGGCGACATCGCGAGGTCGAAGGTGAACTTGGCGTCGGCCGAGGTGACCGGCGACCCGTCGTGCCACTTGGCGTCGGTCCGCATCCTGATCGTGAAGATCAAGCCGTCGGCGCTGACCTCGGGCATCGCGGTGGCGAGGTCCGGCACCACGTCGCCCTTGTCGTTCACGCGGTAAAGGCCCGTGTAGATGAGGCGGTTGACCCACGAGGTTGGCAGATCGTTGCTCGACGGCGAGAAGTACGTCGGCTCGCCATCGACGGCGAAGCGAAAATCCGCCGACCTGGCCTCGGCCGGCGTCGCGGACGGGGCGGCCGACGCGCCCTGGCTCGGCACGAGCGTGGGCGAGAAGGGTGTGCCACACGCGCTCGCGAAGATCGCAACCGCTGTGAGCAGCCCCATCGCCCGGCGAGTCCGCAGACTCATAGAGAGCTCCTCCTGCATCCGCTCCGCCGCGACCCCGGGAATCCCGCGATCCGCGCAGCGATCAGCCCCACCCTCGTGGCATGCGGCGAGGAGCACCTCGTCGCATGCCAATTCCAGGGATCGGCCGCGAGCCAGGGCTCCGCATCCGCGGCCACCTGATTTCGGCCTTCCGCGCGGCCCATCGCACCGCCGCCTTCCGGCGGCCCCCGATCAGACGGACGCCATCCGGGCCGCCAAGGCGATGTTCTCGGCGGAGACGTCCTCCGCGAAATGGCAGGCGACCACGTGCCCCGGTCCCAGGTCGCGGAGCTCCGGCGTCTCGGCAACGCAGCGTTCGGGGTTCCCCAATCGCTCGCGCAGCCAGCCCCGGGTGTGGAAGCGGCAGCCGGACGGCGGGTTGGCCGGGGATGGGATG
>JADGQG010000266.1 GCA_017882025.1 Chloroflexota bacterium | reverse complement strand
GGCATCCTCCGCGATCTTCGCGTGGTCGGGCGTGACGACGTCCATGATGACGCCGCCCTTGAGCATCTGGGCGAGGCCCTTCTTCGTGGCCCAGGTGGAGGTTTCGACGGTCATGTCTGGCAGCGTTCCCTGATCTGGTGGGCGGAGGTTCCGGGAGCAACCGACCGGGGGGTCATGCCCGCCTTGGGTCGCGCTGTCGCCCGCGCGCGTGACCCGATTATAGCCGAGGGCCCGGGAGCACCCGAAAGGGGCGGCCCCCCGCGATCGACGGCACGCCCGGCAACCCCGGTTGGCGTTCTCCAGCATCTTCTCCGCTACGCATGTTCCGCGATATTCGTGGGACGACGATCTGGCGCGCGTGACCGCCGGCTTCTTCGCAGTATTCGTCGGGCGACTACTTGGCGCGCATGACCGCCGCTTTCTGCGCCCTATGCGTGCGGCGACTGTTATGCACGCCAGCGAGCCCGGATCGCCGCTCCGACCGTCCCCCGGCGCCGAAACTGAGCGTGGCATCGGCCCGCTCGTGGCACGGACGGCCCGCCCGGCGCGTATCAGCCGCGTGATTGCTATCCCGTGACGTGCCGCGGCGCCAGCGGCTGCTCATGGGGCCTCCACAGTCCCGGTCCCCGGCTCCCCGGCTCCCCGGCTTCGGTACGATCGGGAGATGCAGGATCACCTCGACGTGCTCGCCGCGGAGATCACCGCCTGCCGCGCGTGCCCGCGCCTCGTGGCATGGCGCGAGGATGCGGCCGAGAACCCGCCGGCGCGGTTCCGTGGCGAGCCGTACTGGGCGCGGCCGGTCCCCGGCTGGGGGGACGCCGCGGCCCGGATCGTGCTCGTCGGGCTGGCGCCGGCCGCGCACGGCGGCAATCGCACCGGCCGCGTCTTCACGGGCGACCGTTCCGGGGATTTCCTGTTCGCCGCGCTCCATCGGGTCGGGCTCGCGAACCAGGCAACCTCGACCCGGGTGGGCGACGGCCTCCGGTTGCGTGGTGCCTACGTGACCGCCGCCGTGCGGTGCGCGCCGCCTGCCAACGCGCCCACGCCCAAGGAGCGCGACCGGTGCGCACCGTTCCTCCATCGGGAGCTCGCCCTGCTGGCCAACGCACGGGTGATCATTGCGCTCGGCGCGTTCGGCTGGGCCGCGGCGCTTCGCGCGGTCGAGGCGAGCGGCGCTCCGATCCCGCGCCCTCTGCCGCGGTTCGGCCACGGCGCGGAGGTCGTCGCGGGACCCTACACGCTCCTCGGCACGTTCCACCCGAGCCAGCAGAACACATTCACCGGCCGGCTCACGGCCGACATGCTCGACGTGGTCCTGGCGCGGGCGGTCGCGCGGGCGGGCGCACCCGGAGCCGACCTCCGGTAGCCTTCCCGGTCATGAGCACCAGCGTCCCCGGCCGAACCGGCCGCGTCCACCAGGTCAACGTCTCGAGGGGCGGCGTGCCGAAGCTGCCCGTGGCCGGCACGCAGGTTCGCCGACTCGGCCTCGACGGCGACGGGCACACAGAACCCGAGCCGATCCACGGCGGGGAGCTGCAGGCCGTCTCGCTCTATTGCGTCGAAGCGATCGCACGGGTCGCCGCCGATGGCCACCAGGCGTTCCCCGGAGCGTACGGCGAGAACCTGACGCTCGAAGGCATCGAATGGTCGACCCTCGGCCCGGGCGACCGCCTCGCGATCGGGGCCGGCGGCCTCCTCGTCGAGCTCACGAAATACGCGGCGCCGTGCCAGACGATCGCCCACTGGTTCATCGACCGCCAGATCGCGCGCATCAGCCCGAAGATCCACCCCGAGGATGCACGCTGGTACGCGCGGGTGGTCGTCGAGGGTCCGGTCGCGACCGGCGACGCCATCGAGGTGCTCCAGGCGGCTCGGTGACGCCACGGCGGCTCCGTGACGCCACGTCAGAGTCGCGCGAACCGCACCCCACAGAGATCCACGAGGAGGTGCTCACCGGCGGTCGCAAGAATGCCGACGCGCGCGGCCGGGTCGGCCGCACTCGGCGACCATGCCGGCCCCGACTCCGGCGCCGCCGAGACCAGGCGGATCGAATGGTCGCCGACGAGCGCCTCCATCTCGCCCGGACCGGCGCCGGGTGCCGGGCGGAACGCGACCCCGATCGTCGTCGCGAATGCCATCGCGACGTCTGCCGGGCGCGCGACGGCCAGCTCGAGCCCCACGAGCCGTGCCCGTCCGCCGAACGGATGGATGAACGCGGCGCGCGCCTGGCGCGCCTCGTCGCTCCACTCCGGGCCGCCCAGCTCGTGCTCGATCAGGAAGGGCGGTCGCTCGGAGGCCAGCGGCGGCGCGATCGCCACGTGCCAGCGAACCACACCTCCGTCCGGGCGGACACGCTCGCCGGGCAGTGCGTCGCCAATCGACGAGCCGGCCTCTCGGAGCACGGCTACTGCTCGACGCGCGTCGTCGGTCGCGATCGCCCACGTGACGAGGCCGGGCGTCCCCGCATCGAGGGCGGCGAGCGCGGCGGCCCCGATCGGGTTCGCCGTCGC
>JADGQG010000084.1 GCA_017882025.1 Chloroflexota bacterium | reverse complement strand
CCCACGTGGATTCGGCGGCTCAGGCATCGGACGGCGTTCCGATGCGGCGCCAGCGTTGCCCGTCGCGGGAATCCTCCACGACGATTCCGCGGGCAGCCAGCTGGTCGCGAAGGCGATCCGAGGCCGCCCAGTCGCGCCCATCGCGAGCGGCCGCGCGCTGATCGAGGAGCTCCACGAGGTCCCCGGCAAGCGGCGGCTCGCCGGCGTCGGGCAGCAGGCCCAGCACCCGGTCGAGGTCCCGCAGGGCGTCGAGCGCCCGGGCCGCGTCCGCGGCGGAGAGGGACCGTGCGGCGATTCGCCGGTTCACGTCGCGGACGAGCTCGAACACCGCGGCGAGTGCGGAGGAGATCCCGAGGTCGTCATCCATCGCCGCGATGAATGCCCGGCGAGCGCCGCCGATGGCCGCCGGGAGATCCGGGTCGTCCCCGCAGTCGCTTCGATAGGTGGTCAGGGCCGTGACGAACGCATCCAGCCGCGCAACTGCCGCGGCTGCGGCGCCCACTGATTCATCGCTGAAGCTGAGGCCCGTCCGATAGTGAGCAGCGATGAGGGCGTACCGCAGCGCGCGAGGCGCCAGCCCGGTCGCCAGGAGCTCCGACACCCGCGCGATATTGCCCTCCGACTTGGCCATCTTGCGACCACCCATCTGGAGATGGGCGCAATGGAGCCACGTCCGGACGAACGGGGCGCCCGTGGCAGCCTCCGACTGAGCGATCTCGTCCTCGTGGTGCGGGAAGACGAGGTCCACGCCGCCCGTGTGGATGTCGAACGTCTCGCCGAGGTAGGCCATGCTCATCGCCGAGCACTCCAGGTGCCAGCCGGGCCGTCCCGTCCCGACCGCGGTTTCCCAGCTGGGCTCGCCCGGCTTGGCAGCCTTCCAGAGGACGAAGTCGCGGACATCATCCTTCGAGTACTCGTCGGCGGCCACCCGCTCCCCCACCCGCATGGCGTCGGGATCCAGCCGGGCCAGGCGCCCGTACGACGGCCACGAGGCGATCCGGAAGAAGATCGAGCCGTCGTCCGTCCGATAAGCATGGCCGCGCTCGAGGAGCGCCTCGACGAGCGCCACCATCTGCGGAATGTGCGCGGTCGCCCGGGGAAGCACGTCCGGAGTGGTCATCCGGAGCGACGCCGCGTCGGCAACGAACCCCTCGATGTGCCGCGCCGCGAGCGCGTCGATCCCGATCGCCTCCGCCGCGGCGCCGCGGATGATCTTGTCGTCCACGTCCGTCAGGTTCATCACCCAGGTGACGCGAAGGTCGCGCCACCGAAGGTACCGGACGAGCAGGTCCGCGAAGAGGAACGACCGGAAGTTCCCGACATGAGAGGGTCCGTAAACCGTCGGGCCGCAGGAGTAGATCCGGACGTGGCCGGCCTCGAGTGGCTCGAGCGGCTGCACAGCCCCTGCCAGGGTGTCGTGGAGCCGAATGCTCATCCACGCGCCTCCCCGACGACCGCCACCGCGCGAGCGGAGATGCCGCGACCGGCGCCCTCCCAGCCCGCCAGGTTCCCCGTCGAGGCCTTGATGTTCACGCGGTCCGCGGAAAGCGCCAACAGGCCGGCGATCGCGTCGCGCATCTCTGGCAGCCAGGCCGCAAGACGCGGCCGTGCACCGATGATCGTCACGTCCACGGAGAGCGGGGCCAGCCCTGCGGCGCGCACCTGGCGGAGGCACTCCGCGACCAGCTCGCGGCTCGCGATCCCGGCCGGCGTGGACGGTCCGGGCGGAAAGATGCGTCCGAGGTCGCCGAGCCCGGCCGCGCCCAGGAGCGCGTCGCAGACTGCATGGAGCGCCACGTCGCCGTCGGAGTGGCCGTGGAGGCGTGGGGCCGCGTCGATCGCGATGCCCCCGAGGGCGAGCGGGGAGCCGGGACCGAACGGATGCCCATCCTCGCCGATCCCCACCCGGACCGCCGGAGCGACGGGCGACGCCGCGGCGATCCGGCCCGCATGGGTGAGTGCCGACTCCACGTGGCGGAGGTCGGCGGGCAGGGTCACTTTGAGGTTGGCCGATTCGCCGGGGATCGCATGGACCGGGATTCTACAGGCCTCGAGCAGGGCAGCCTCGTCGCTCCACGTCTCGGGTCCATCGGGCGGGAAGGCGGCGTAGGCGGCGGCCAGCACGTCCCGCCGCACGCCCTGGGGAGTCTGCGCGGCGACCACGTCGGACCGGTCCATGGTGCCGGCGATGCGGCCGTCCTCGACACGCTTCAGCGTGTCGACCACCGGCAGGACCGGGATCGCCGCGCCGTGCACGGCAGCGGCCCGGGCGACCGCGTCCACGATCTCCGCCGAGACCAGCGGACGCGCCCCGTCGTGTACCAGGATCACCCCGTACTCGGGGCCATCCGCCAGCGCAGCCGCGCCCGCGGCCACGGATTCCTGGCGCCGCGCGCCCCCGGCGACGACCGCCGAGACGCGATCCGGCAGCCACGCAGCTCCCGCGATCTCGGGGATCCTTCCCGCGGCAGTGACCACGACGATGCGGGCGACGCTCGTCGAGCCGGCCAGCGCGTCCAGCGTCCAGGCGAGAAGCGGCCGGCCGCCGATCTGCGCGACGAGCTTGTCCGGGCCGCCCATCCGCGTGCTCGATCCGGCCGCCACCACGATCGCATCAGCCTTGGAGGGCGGCGAGAGCGGGTCGTCGCGGCCGCTCACTCGGGCTTGGGCAGGGCGAAGATCATCCGGCCGGCGACGGTCTGGAGCACGCGTGTGACCCCGACCTCGATCTCGCGGTCGAGATACCGCGCGCCGCCCTCTACCACGATCATCGTCCCGTCGTCGAGGAAGCCGACTCCCTGCCCGGCCTCTTTCCCTTCCTGGATCACCCGGACCCGGAGATCCTCGCCGGGGAGGACGGCCGGTTTCAGGGCGTTGGCGAGCAAGTTGACGTTCATGACCCGGACGCCCTGGATCTCGGCCACCCGGTTCAGGTTGAAGTCATTGGTGAGGATCACGCCGCTCCGCGAGCGGGCGAGCGCCACGAGCTTGGCGTCCACCTCGCTGATCTCGGGAAACCCATCGTCCACGATCTCGACTGGCACGCGCCCGTCCTTCTGGAGGCGGCTCAGGATCTCGAGCCCGCGCCGTCCCCGGTTGCGCCGCAGCGTGTCCGCGTTGTCTGCGATGCGCTGCAGCTCGTCGAGCACGACACGGGAGACGACGAGCGTCCCCTGGAGGAACCCGGCCTCCGCGATGTCGGCAATCCTGCCGTCGATGATCGCGCTGGTGTCTACGGCCACCTGGGGCTCGTCCGGTCGCGGCCCGCGGTCGGGCGCGGGGCGACGGAACACCCCGATCGTTTCGGCGGCGAGGATCAGGTCCTGGCGCTTCGCGACGGTCAGGCCGGCCATTCCGAGACCCATGAAGATCGAGACGCCAAGTGGCAGCCACGTGCCGAGCGGCGCGGGAACCGCGGCAAGGGGCAGACCGAGCAGGAGCCCCATCACGAGCCCGAGAAGGAGCCCCACGACCGCCGTGACGAACTCCGCCGTCGAGAGTTCCTGGACGCGGCCGACCAGCCAGCCCGCGGGTACGACGGTCAGGTAGGGCAGCACTGCGAAGCCGACGACGAACCAGGCCACGAGCCAGGCGGCGATGAGCGCACCGACATAGGAGGACTCCGCGAAGGGGCCCCCGTTGTTGGCCACGAAGGAGAGGCCAACCAGGAGCCCGAGCGCTGCGCCGAGGAGCCGAATGATGCGGATCACGGGCCGTGAGCCTAGCACCGCCTCACCGGCCGCGTCAGCCACCTGCCGGACCCAGCGCAACATCGAGCGCCTCCCGCACGGTGCGCACCGTGACAACCGCGATACCGGGGATCGCCGGCGGGTCACCACGACCGGGCGGCACGAGAGCCCGGGTGAACCCGAGCCGGGCCGCCTCACGGAGGCGACGCTCAAGACCGGCGACCGGCCGCAGCTCCCCGAGCAGGCCGATTTCTGCAATGGCGACCGTGCCGGCCGCCACGGGCCGATCCCGGAAGGTCGAGGCGAGTGCGATCGCCACCGCGAGGTCCAGCCCCGGATCGTCGGCGGCCAGCCCGCCGGCCAGGTTCGCATAGACGTCGTGGCTCCCGAGCCCGATGCCGGCCCGCCGAGCGAGGACCGCCACGAGGAGCGCCAGGCGGCCGGGATCGAGCCCGATCGCGGTCCGCCGGGGCGTCCCGTACCCGGTCGGGGCGACGAGGGCCTGCACCTCGACGAGCAGCGCGCGCGATCCCTCGAGCGTTGCGCCGACGACGCTCCCCGGTGCGGCGGCGTCGTGCTCCACGAGGAAGGCGCGTGCGGGGTCCGGGACCTCGCGAAGGCCCGCCTCGCCCATCTCGAGCACGCCGACCTCCTCGGTGGATCCGAAGCGGTTCTTGGTGGCCCGCACCAGGCGGAGGCCACCCGACCGATCGCCTTCGACGCTGAGCACCGCGTCGACGAGATGTTCGAGCGTCTTCGGGCCGGCCAGGCTGCCCTCCTTGGTCACGTGCCCCACGAGGAGGACGGCGATGCCGTCGCCCTTCGCGAGCTCCATGTAGCGGAGGGCTGATTCGCGCACCTGCCCGACGCTCCCGGCCGGGCCCTCCAGCTCGTCCACGGTCGCCGTCTGGATCGAGTCCACGACGAGGGCCACCGGCCGCGCGGCGCGCGCCGTCTCGAGGATCCGGGCGACCGAGCTCTCCGCGAACACGGTCACCGCGGTAGCGGCTGCAGTCCCGAGGAGCCCGAGGCGAGCCGCCCGCAGGCGGACCTGGGCGCTCGACTCCTCGCCGGTCGCGTAGAGGATCGGCCCCGCCGCGGAGAGACCGGCCGCGGCCTGCAGGAGCAGGGTCGACTTCCCGATCCCGGGCTCGCCCCCGACGAGCACGAGCGAGCCCGGCACCAGGCCGCCGCCGAGGACGCGATCGAGCTCGCCGATGCCGACCGGGATCCGCTCGACGTCCGCCTGGGTAAGGTCCGCGAGCGGCACCGGGCTGGTGCCGGCGGCCGGTGCCGCACGCCGATGCGCCGCGGGCGAGGCCTCGCGGACCAGCGTCTCGACGAGCGTGTTCCAGGCGCTGCACGAGCGACACTGCCCCTCCCACCGGAGAAAGGAGTCGCCGCAGGCCTGGCAGACGTAACGGCTCTGGGTTCGCGTCACGGGCAGTTCGCCCGGCGCTAGCCGGCTTCGACGGCGGCGGGCGTCTTCTCGTCGGCTTCGTGGATGAAGAGGCCAGCCTCCTCGCCCTTGTCGACGACGATCGTCGTCCCGGGCTTGTACCGGCTCAGGAGGAGCTGTTCTGCGAGCACGTCCTCCACCATGTTCTGGATGACGCGACGGAGCGGACGCGCGCCGTACGCCACGTCGTAGCCGATCTTGATGATGTGGTCCTTGGCCGCCTGCGTGACCTCCAGGGACATCTGCTGGGTCCGGAGCTGGTCGCGGACGCGCGCCAGCATGAGGTCCACGATGACTCGGATCTCGTCCTGGGTGAGCGTGCGGAAGACGATCATCGCGTCGATCCGGTTCAGGAACTCGGGGCGGAACGAGGTCTTGAGCTCGGCCTGGACCTTGTCACGCATGTTCTCGTACGACGCCTCGGCCCGGGCGGCTTCGGTCTCCCCGAAGGAGCGGAAGCCCAGCGACGAGTTCGTCTGGAGCTGCCGCGCGCCCAGGTTGGAGGTCATGATGATGATCGTGTTCCGGAAGTCGACCCGGCGGCCCTTCGCGTCGGTCAGCTGGCCATCCTCCAGGATCTGGAGGAGGATGTTGAAGACCTCCGGGTGCGCCTTCTCGATCTCGTCGAGCAGGATGACGGCGTAGCTCTTGCGGCGGACAGCCTCGGTAAGCTGGCCACCCTCGTCGAATCCGACGTAGCCTGGGGGCGCGCCGACCAGCCGGCTCACGTTGTGGCGTTCCATGAACTCGCTCATGTCGACCTTGATGAGCGCCTCATCGGAGCCGAACATGAACTCGGCCACGGCCTTCGCCAGCTCGGTCTTCCCGACCCCGGTGGGACCCAGGAAGATGAACGACCCGATGGGCCGCTTCGGGTCCTTCAGGCCGGCGCGCGCGCGGCGCACGGCGCGCGAGATCGTCTCGATCGCCTCCTGCTGCCCGATCACGCGCTTGTGCAGGTGATCCTCCATGTGGAGCAGCCGCTCCGACTCCTCCTGCGCGATCCGGGTGACCGGGATGCCGGTCCACATCGCGACGACGTGGGCGATCTCCTCCTCGTCGACCGTCGGCTCGGCAGCGACGACCTTGGCCTGCCACTCGGCGCGGAGCGTGTCCACGCGCTCACGTGCGGATGTCTCGGCCTCGCGCAGCCGCGATGTCTCCTCGTACTCCTGCGTGTTGATCGCGGAATCCTTGTCGTGGGTGACCCGCTCCAACTCCTTCTGGGCCTCGCGGAGGTCCGGCGGCGCCGATGCGTATCGAAGACGGACGCGGCTGGCCGCCTCGTCGATCAGGTCGATGGCCTTGTCCGGCAAGTGGCGGTCCGCGATGTAGCGGACGGAGAGGTCGGCGGCCGCGCGCAGCGCATCGTCAGTAATGGTGACCTTGTGGTGCTGCTCGTATCGCTCCCGGATGCCCTTGAGGATCTCGATCGTCTGCTCGAGCGTCGGCTCCTCGACCATGACGGGCTGGAAGCGGCGCTCCAGTGCGGCATCACGCTCGATGTACTTGCGATAGTCGTCGAGCGTCGTCGCGCCGATGCACTGGAGCTCGCCCCGCGCGAGCGGCGGCTTGAGGATGTTCGCCGCGTCGATCGCGCCCTCGGCCGCCCCGGCGCCCACCAGCGTGTGGAGCTCGTCGATGAACAGGATCGCGTCGTTCGTGTTGCGGAGCTCCTCGATGATCTTCTTGAGCCGCTCCTCGAACTCGCCGCGGTACTTCGTGCCGGCAACGAGCGACCCGATGTCCAGCGTGAGAACCCGCTTGTTGAGGAGCGTCTCCGGGACGTCGTTGTTGACGATCCGGTGGGCCAGGCCCTCGACGATCGCCGTCTTCCCGACGCCCGGCTCGCCGATGAGGGCAGGGTTGTTCTTCGTTCGGCGGGAGAGGATCTGGATGACCCGCTCGATCTCCTTCTCCCGGCCGATGACCGGGTCCAGCTTCCCAGCGCGCGCGGCCTCGGTCAGGTTGATCCCCAGCTGATCGACGGTCGGCGTCTTGCTCGCCCGCTTCGTCTCCTGGGCGGGACCCGCCGCCGAGCTCTGGGAAAGGACGCGGATGACCTCGTGGCGAACCTTGTCCAGGTTGACGCCCAGTGACTCGAGGACACCCGCTGCGATTCCCTCGCCCTCGCGGACGAGGCCGAGCAGCAGGTGCTCCGTGCCGATGTAGTTGTGGCCGAGGCGACGAGCCTCGTCGATGGCGAGCTCGATGACGCGCTTCGCCCGAGGCGTCAGGCCGACCTCGCCCACGACCGGGCGATCGCCGCGGCCGATGATGAACTCGACGGCGGTCCTGACCTTGGGCAGCTCGACGTTCATGTTCTCCAGGACGCGCGCCGCGACCCCCTCACCCTCGCGGACGAGGCCGAGCAGCAGATGCTCGGTACCGATGTAGTTGTGGTTGAACCGCTGCGCTTCGTCCTGCGCGAGCGTCAGGACCTTGCGGGCACGGTCGGTGAACTTGTCGAAGCGGTCCATCGAATCGAACGTCCGTTCTGGCGGCGTCAACCGCCCTCAGGGTCATGCTAGCACGACCCACCCTGCCTGCAATCTCGCTGGCCACGAGTGTTTCCCGCCCACCGGCGTCGCGAACCGGATGGCGCCTCGCGTTCACTATGTGGTTCGCGAACGCGCGCCGATCGGATGCCGGACGAGCGGCGTGAAATGGCGAGGCGCCCCGCCGGCGGTCGGCGGGGCGCCTCGCGCGGTCATGGCGACCAGAGGCTAACCCTCGGACGTTGCCTGGCTGGCCGCGTCGGGCTCCGGCTCGGATGCTGCCGCCACGGGCTCGGGATCCGGTGCCGCAACGGCTTCCGCGTCGGGCTCCGGCTCGGATGCTGCCGCCACGG
>JADGQG010000265.1 GCA_017882025.1 Chloroflexota bacterium | reverse complement strand
GCGCCGGACGCGCCGACGTTCGCGGCGGACCGGCTCGCCGTCGACCGGATCGTCGGCAACCTCGTCGAGAACGCCCTCCGGGCGCAGGCCGGTCCGGGTCGCGTGCTGGTGGCGGCCCGCCCGGCGACGCTGCTCGACGGCCGCCGGGCGGTCGCGCTCGTGGTCTCGGACGATGGGCCGGGTTTCCCGCCGGGTGCCGTCGCGCGCGTCTTCGAGCGATCCTTCCGGGCCGACCCGGCGCGTACCGGACCCGGTTCCGGGCTCGGCCTCGCGATCGTCCGGGAGCTGGCCCGCGCGCACGGCGGCGATGCCACGGCCGAGAACCTCGCGCCGCGCGGCGCCCGCGTCAGCGTCGTGCTGCCGGTCGTCCCGGCTACACTCGCGGAGTGACGAAGCCCTCCTCCACCCCGCCCAGCGAGATCGGCGCGCTCGCGCGCGAGCGCGCCGCGGCCCGCGTCGACCGCGAGTACGCCCGCGCCGATGTGCTCCGCGCGGAGATCGAGGCGGCGGGCTGGCGGGTCGTGGACCACGGCACGGCGTACCGCCTGGAGCCGGCCGCGCCGCCCACGATCGAGGCGGTCGGCGTCGTCCGCTACGGAAGCGCGGCCGCGGTGCCGTCGGTGCTGGACGTGCCGGCGAAGGCCGCATTCACGGTCCTGCTCCTCGCCGACGACTGGCCCGACGACCTGGCCCGGATGCTCGGCGGCCTCCGGGCTCACGCGCCGGCCGGCACACAGGTCGTGATCGTGGCCAACGACCCGGCGCCGGCGCAGGCGGCCTGCCTCGCCCCCGGATCTGCGGACCTGGAACCGGTCGCCGGGGCCGAGCCGCAGGTGCTCTGGACGAGCGCGCGGCTCGGGTACGCCGCCGCCCTGAACGCGGGGCTCCACCGGGCCTGCGGCACGATCGTCGTGCTCGCCGACACGTCAATGGAACCGACCGGTGACGCCCTGGCGCCGCTCGCCGGGGCGCTCGCCGACCCGGACGTCGCGGTCGCCGGGGGCTTCGGCCTCGCCTCGCCCGACCTCCGCCACTTCGTCGAGGCGGCGGGCCCCGACGTCGACGCGATCGAAGCCTACTGGCTGGCCTTCAGGCGGGCAGACGTGTCGACGCTCGGCCCGCTCGACGAGAAGTTCGTCTTCTACCGGAACCTGGACATCTGGTGGAGCCTGGTGCTACGCGCCGGCGCGGATCCCGACCGGCCGCCGCGGCGCGCCCTTCGTCTGGACCTGCCGCTGGTCCGCCACGAGCACCGCGGCTGGACCTCGCTCCCCGCGGCGGAGCGCGACCGCCTCTCCAAGCGCAACTTCTACCGCGTGCTGGACCGGTTCCGGGACCGCACGGACCTGCTCTCGGGGTTGTCCACGGGCTGATCCGCGCCACGACGCAGGCGGACCCGCACGGCGGACCCGACGCGCCCCGGCCCACCGTCCACCGGTCAGGCCGGGATGCGCCTCCGGGGCACCCGGAGGGCGATGCGCCCCTGGGCAAGCGCCACGCCGAGCAGCACGACGAGACCGCCGAGCGGCTCGTTGGGCGTCACCGGCTCGCCGAGCAGCAGGGCGCCGACCGCGATCGCGACCAGCGGCGTGAGGTAGGTCACGGTGCTCGCCGTCGTCGCGCCCGCGCGGTCGATGACCACGAAGTTCCAGACGTAGGCGATCCCGGTGCCGAGCATCCCGAGTGCCAGCATCCCGCCGACGACCTGTGGCGTCAGCCCTCCGATCGGGCTCCCGTCGAGCAGCGCGAAGGGCAGGAGCTGGACGGTCGCGCAGGCAATCTGCCCGGCTGCCAGCGCGAGCGGCCGCTCGCCCCGCGGTGCGAGGTTGCGCCGGATGTACGGGAACCCGATCCCGTAACAGGCGACCGCTCCGAGGCAGGCCAGCACGCCGAGCGCTTCGCTGCTTCCGACGCCGTTCCAGATCCCGACAACCACCAGGATCCCGGCGAAACCGACGAGGATCCCGGCGATCTTGCCGGCGGTCGGGCGTTCCGACGGGAAGGCCACGAACGCGGCAAGGATCGTGGCCAGCGGCGTGACCGCGTTGATGATCCCCGCGACTACGGACGACACGTGGGTCTCACCGAAGGCGAAGAGTGTCGACGGCACGCTGTTGAGCAGGATCGCGACCACGAACAGGTGCCCCCAGGTCGCGCGGCCGCGCGGAAGCCGGACCCGGGTCGCGGCCGCGAGGACGAGCAGCGTGAGCGCGCCGAGCGCCTGCCGCCCGAATGCGACATGGATCGGCGAGAGCGCCTCGAGCCCGAGCTTGATGAACAGGAACGAGCAGCCCCAGATCAGCGCGGCGCCCAGGTACGGCAGCAACCAGCTCCGCCCGGTCCCGCCCGTGGTGACCGAGGGCGTCACCGGGCCCCCGCGACGGGGGCAGACACGTCCGCGTGCGCCACGGTGCCGGAGCCTGCGTCCGCGACTGGCGCGCCCTCCAGCGCGAGGAGATACGCCTTGCGCCCGAGGCCGCCGGCGTAGCCAGTCAGGGTTCCGTCCGAGCCGACCACGCGGTGGCACGGTA
>JADGQG010000264.1 GCA_017882025.1 Chloroflexota bacterium | reverse complement strand
ACGGCGCCGGGCGCATCGGGCGAAGCCCGATGATCCTGTCTGGCAGGGCGAGCCCGGCGGTTGAGGCCTGAGCCATGGCCGACGGCGTGCTGGACCGCAAGCTGGGCGAGCTCGTCGCGCAATACGAGCATGTCCAGGCGGAGCTCTCGACCCCCGGGATGGCCGCAGACCTGGACGCGCTCCGGCGACTTGGCCGGGAGCTGGCGCGTCTTGAGCCCGTGGTCTCGTCGTATCGGCGCCTTGACGCGCTCCGTGCGGAGCTCGCCGGCGCTCGTGAGATGCGCGACGCGGAGCACGACGACGAGATGCGGGCGATGGCCCGCGAGGAGGTCGACCGGCTCGAAGCCGCCGAAGCCGCCGAGCTGGAGGCCCTGACGGTCCACCTCCTGCCGCGGGATCCCAACGACGATCGGAACGTGATCGTGGAGATCCGCGCGGGTGCAGGTGGTGACGAGGCCGCGCTCTTCGCCGGCGACCTGCTCCGGATGTACCTCCGTTACGCGGACCGGCATCGCCTCCGCGCGGAGGTGATGAGCCTCCACGAGACCGGGATCGGCGGCGTCAAGGAGGCGATCGTCGAGATCTTCGGCGAGGGCGCCTTCAGCCGCCTCAAGTTCGAGAGCGGGGTCCACCGCGTCCAGCGCATCCCCGCCACCGAATCGTCCGGTCGGATCCACACATCGACCGCGACCGTCGTGGTCCTTCCCGAGGCGGAGGAGACCGACCTCTCGATCGACGCAGAGCACGATCTGCGGATCGAGGTCAAGCGCTCCTCCGGCCCCGGCGGCCAGGGCGTCAACACGACCGACTCGGCCGTCCGGATCACCCACCTGCCCAGCGGCCTGGTCGTAGAGATCCAGGACGAACGGAGCCAGCACAAAAACAAGGCCAAGGCGATGGCGATCCTGCGCGCCCGGCTCCTGGACCAGGAGCGGTCCAGGCAGCGCGAGGCGGACTCCGTCACCCGGCGCTCGCTGATCGGCGCCGGAGACCGGTCGGACAAGATCCGGACCTACAATTTTCCACAGGACCGCGTGACCGACCACCGGATCGGGATGGACCTGTCGAACCTGCCGAGCGTCCTCGACGGCAACTTGGATCGCCTGCTGGAGGCGCTCAGCACCACCGATCAGGCCGAGCGGCTGGCCTCCCTGGCCGACGACGGCGCAGGCGGATCCTGACGCCCGGCCCGGTGGCGAGCGTCGGCGAACTCCTGGCTGCCGGCACCGACCGCCTCCGGGCGGCCGACTCGCAAAGCGCCCGGCTGGACGCGGAGCTGCTCCTTGCGGATGCGCTCGGCACGGATCGGACCGGGGTGCTGGCCCACCCCGACGGCCTCGCCGGCGACGGTCCCGCGGCCCGCTTCGCTGCGGCCCTCGAGCGGCGCGCGGCCGGCGAGCCGGTGGCGTATATCCGTGGCATGAAGGAGTTCCACGGCCTGGCCCTGGCCGTGGATGCCCGCGCGCTCGTGCCGCGACCGGAGACCGAGTTGCTGGTGGACCTCGCGCTGGAGGAGTTGGCGGACGTCCTGGGACGCGCGCCGCGTCCGGCCGGAACGCCGCCCGTCACCGTGGCGGACGCCGGCACCGGCAGCGGCGCCATTGCGGTGGCGATCGCGGCCGCACTGCGGCGCCGCGGCATGGCCGGCGAGGTGGAGATCGTGGCATCCGACCTGTCGGCCGATGCGGCCGCGCTCGCCCGGGAGAACGCGGTCGCGCACGGTGTGGCCGACCGCATTGGGGTCGCCGTGGCCGACCTGCTGCCACCCGCGGGCGAGGCGGCGGGGCTTCTCCGCGCCCCGGAGCGGTTCGACATCGTGTGCGCCAACCTGCCCTACATCCGCACGGGCGACCTCGCCGTCCTCCCGGCGACCGTCCGATTCGAGCCCCTGGACGCGCTTGATGGGGGACCGGACGGCCTCGACGTCATCCGGCGCCTGCTCGCGCTCCTGCCGGATCGGCTGAGCGAAGGTGGGCTGGCCCTCCTGGAGATCGGCTCGGACCAGGCGGAGGCGATCGGCGACGCCGCGGTTGCCCTTCTTCCGGGCTGGGGCTGCGAGGTCGTGGTGGACCTTGCGGGGCTGCCCAGGATTGCCAGGGTCGTGCCCATGAGGCGCCTGGCACACGGGTCGTGACGAGCCGTAGCCCGCATGTGCTGGAGGCGTACGTCCTCGGGGGCCGCCCCGCCGCCTCAGGCGCCCGTCCCGCCGCCTGGGCCGCCCGCGCCGCCGACGGATGAACCGCTCGCCGTGAGCCCCCGGACGCGTCGCGGGTGGTTGGGCGACAATGGCCCGGACACGCCGGCGGGTGGGGGCCTGGCGTGTCGGGCGTCGCGGTGGGGCGGCGACCGGGGGGCGAGCAGGAAGGAGCCGGAATGAGCGTGACGGACGCCGCGCAGGCCGCGTGGGCAACGGTCGCGGAGCTGGACCCGGAAGTCTGGTCCGCGATGCGCGGCGAGGCGGACCGCCAGCGCTGGAAGATCGAGCTGATCGCGAGCGAGAACTACACGTTCGCCGCGGTCATGGAAGCCCAGG
>JADGQG010000263.1 GCA_017882025.1 Chloroflexota bacterium | reverse complement strand
GCCTCGTGGACGGCTACTTCGGCCCAGCCGCGCTCCGAGCGCAGGTCGACGCCGAGGGGCCGCGCCCACCGTCGCGCCTGCGAGAGGACGCCGCGGAGCTCCGCGCCCGGGTTGATGAGGGGGTCGTCGAGCCGGACCGCCGCCGCTGGCTCACCGCCCAGCTCGTGGCGCTGGAGACACAGGCGCGGGCCCTCGAGGGGGACGGCCTGCCGTACCTCGACCACGTGAGCGCGTGCTTCGACCTCACCCCCGAGCGGATCGACGAGGCGGTCTTCGCGGCCGCCGCCGCGGACCTCGCGCGCCTGCTCCCCGGCGCGGGAACGCTCGCCGAGCGAACGGCCTCCTGGGACGCCCGCTTCACGATCCCGCCGGATCGGCTGCGGGCCGTGATCGACGCGCTGCTGCCGGGCTTCCGGGAGCGCGCTCGCACGCTGTTCGGCCTGCCGGTCGGCGAGAATCTGACAGTCTCGCTCGTCCGCGATCAGCCATGGTCGGGCTACAACTGGTACGACGGAGGCCTGCGAAGCCGGGTCGAGATCAACACCGACCTGCCGACCCGTGCCGCCGACCTGTTGAGCGTCCTCCCCCACGAGACATACCCGGGCCACCACCTGGAGCACGCCTGGCACGAGGCGCACCTCGTCGCGACGGCCGGCCGCCTCGAGGCGTCGGTCCTCTGCATCAACGCGCCGGAATGCCTCCTGTCCGAAGGGCTCGCCGACCTGGGTCGTCGGTTCGCCGTCCCGACAGCCGACGAGGCGGACCTGCTGGTCGAGGTCTACCGGCTCGCCGGCCTGGAGGTGGCCCGAGACCCGGCCGCCGCCCGCGGAGCCGCCGCGGTCCAGGTCGCGATCACCCGCGCGACGGCCGCCCTCGGCGGCGTTCGCGGGAACGCGGCGCTCCTCCGGCATGCCGACGGGGCGACTCGCGAGGAGGTCGTCGCCTACCTGGAGCGGTACCTGCTGACCACCCCCGACCGAGCGGCCAAGCGGCTCGAGTTCATCGAGCACCCGCTCTGGCGCACGTACGTCTTCGTCTATTTCGAGGGCGAGCGCCTCCTGTCCCGCTGGCTCGAGCGGGTTCCGCCGGACGACCAGGCGGGACGCTTCCGACGCCTCCTGATGGAGCAGCTGACGCCGGGTGCGATCATCGACGAGATCGCGGCGTCGATGGCTACGGGCTGATCTGCCGCTCGAGCAGCACGCGGTCTTCTCCCGGGCCGTCCCAGCTCTCGAATGCCGGCACGCCGTAGAGCTTCCGGCTGCCGGGCCCGGTATTGGGCGCGAACCCGAGGGCACCGAAGAATGCGAGCGCCAGCCGGTCGTCGGGTCGGCAGGCGGCGGTCAGGCGTGTCGCACCGGCCTGTGCCCGCTCGAGCGTGAAGCGCTCGACCAGCGCCCGCCCGATCCCGCGGCGCCGGAACTCCGGGTCGACGGCGATTCGCTGGATCACCGCCTCCTCGGGGTGATCGGGGGAGGTGAACCCCAGGAGGACGCCCAGGGGACGCCCCTCCAACTCGGCCTCGGCAAGCCACGAGGTGCCCGCGACGTGGCGCGTCCAGGCGCGACCTGGGCCGGTGGCCCCTGCCTCCTCCATCCAGTCCCTGAGACGACCCTGGAGCGCGGCGAGGTCGTCCTCGCTCGGATGGCGCAGCGAGTAGGCGGGTGCCGGCCGTCGCTCGGGGGGCTGGTCCGGCGGGAACCAGTGGTCGAAGGTCGGGAAGCCGGGCATGGAGCAAACGCCTCCTTCGCTAGCGGGTCCCGGCGAACGCGCCGGCTGCCGCAGCCACTACCTGCAGCGGGACCAGCAGCCCATAGACCTGATCCAGGTAGTCGATCGGGCCGAGATACGCGCCCGAGAGACCCCAGTTGGCGGCGAGCGCCGCCGCGACGGCCACCACCGCGAGGCCGATTGCGAGGGCGCGCCGCGCGCCGGTTCGCACCCGCGAGCCGGCCCCATACCGGACGCCGGCGCCGACCCCGAACCCGAGCGTGGCGGCGACGACGAGCAGCCCGCCCGTCGCCAGGAAGAGGACCGCGATCGCCACGTGGACGGCGGCCCCGATCCCTGCGGCGAGGAGGCCCAGCAGGATGGCGGTTCCGGGGCCGCCTGATGCCCGTTCGCCGGCCTGCGCCGGCGGGGTCGCCGCATACCGATCGGACGGAGCATGCGCCAGCAGCCGCCGTGGCCGTACGTCGCCGGGATCTCCATCGGGCATGGATCGATGGTACCCGCCGCGACGAGCCCCGCTGGTAGACTTCGGGCCGTGAGCCACCCCGCCCTGGGCCTGCCGACCACCGACATGACCGCGGGCTTCCCCGCGGGTGCGGACCGCATCCGTGCGTCGCGCGCTCGGCTGGCCGCGCGTGCGCTGGAGGCCGCCGTCGAGGGCGATCCAACGCTTCGCGAGCGCCACGGCGACACCGGGCTCCGCCACCTGCTCCGCGACACCGATGGCTATCTCGAGCGCATTGCCCGCGCGGTCGCGTCCGGCAGCCCCGCCCAGGTCCGCGAGTGGGCCGAGTGGGTGGCCCCGGTCTTCCGCCGCCGCCGCGTGCCGATGGACGACC
>JADGQG010000010.1 GCA_017882025.1 Chloroflexota bacterium | reverse complement strand
GGCGGCCGCGGACTTGGGCGATGCAGCGAGAAAAGTGGCGGTTTGCGCGAGCGCGTAGAGGCCCTCGTCGTTCGTTTCGGCGCCGATCTTCTCGACCGCCGTGAGGGCCGCCACGGCAAGCGGCAGCCCGGCCGGCTCCGCGTTCCCGACGTCCTCCGACGCCGAGATGACGAGCCGGCGGGCGAGGTAGCGGGGATCCTCGCCGGACTCCAGGGCCGTGGCAAGCCACCAGAGCGCCGCATCCGGGTCCGAACCCCGGATGCTCTTGATAAGCGCGCTGATGACGCCGGAGCGGTCGTAGCCGAGCATCGGTGATTGGGCTGCTCGTGCGATGTCGGCGGGCTCGACGAGGACCGGGCGGGCCCCGGGGCCGGGCGCGGCGTCCTTGCCCTCGGCGTCCGCCGCCGCATCGACCGATCGCCGCTCGGCGAGCAGGGCGGCCGTCTCGAGCAGCCCGAGCATGCGTCGCGCATCACCCGACGCATACCCGATCAGCTGGCGCGCCGCGGTCTCGTCGAGCGCGTACGCGCCGGCCAGGCCGAGCACCGGGTCGGCGAGCGCGCGCGCCGCGATCGTCGCGAGGTCTGTCTCGCCGAGCGGCTGGAGCCGGAAGACGCGGAGCCGCGAGAGGAGTGGCGGGGTGATCCCGCCGGCGATCGGTGGCTCCGTCGTCGCGCCCACCAGCACGATCGTGCCGGCCTCCACATGCGGGAGGAGCGAGTCCTGCTGGGCCTTGCTGTACCGGTGCACCTCGTCGAGGAAAACGACGGTCGTGCGACCGTCCAGGGCCGCCGCGCTCCGGGCATCTTCGACCACGCCACGGAGCGTCGCGACACCGTCGGTCGTGGAGTTGAGGGCGGCGAATCGCGCCCCGATCGCCTCGGCGAGCAGCCGGCCGATGGTCGTCTTGCCGGACCCGGGCGGGCCCCACAGGATGCACGACGGGAGCCGGCCACCCTCGACGAGGCGACGCAGCGCCGCGCCTGGGCCGAGGAGGGCATCCTGACCGACGACCTCATCCAGGGAGCGGGGCCGCATCCGGTCGGCAAGCGGCCGCAACCGATCCGGCGGGACGAACAGGGGTGCCGGGGCCGTTCCGGCGGCTCGGCGGGCCACGTGCAACCGCTCCCGGGGCCGTCGGTCAGGCGACGGGGCGTCGGGTCAGACGACCCGGCCGATCCCGGCGATCTGCGAGACGATGAACGCGGCGAAAAGGATCGCGAAGATGCCGATGAAGACGATCGCGATACGCCGCAAGTCGCGCTGGACGTAGAGGTACTCGTCGGCGGCGACGACCGCGAGCGTGCTGACCGCCCGGCCACGTCCGCGGGCCGGCATCTCGACCGCCCCGCTTCGACGCCGATCGCGACCTCGCGCGAGCGACGCGCTTGCCTGGCGCTCCTCGGCGACGATGCGCGCCTCGATATCGGCCGCGCGGGCCAGCTCCTCGTCGGTGAGCGTGCCCGTCGGGCGTTGGGGTGGAGGCGCCGGGGATGTCGCGGCAGTCGGGCGCCCGGTCATGCTCTTCGTGGGCGACCGCTGGCCCGGTCGCGTGCTGCCGCGCTGGCGCTTCGCCATGCTGAGGTGAGCCTCCTGGATCTTCCCGGCCACCGGTGCCGGGCGTGCACAGACGCGTGGTCGGGCCGGGGCGCGTGCGCGTCCGCCGAGGCTGAAGGATAGCACCGGCGGCGGCGGTGCTCCGGCGCGTGGGGGATGCGCCCCGGCGCCCCTCTTCGCCCGGCATATCCGGCCCGCGGGGTGCGCGCGGGGGCGCCCGCGAACGGACCCCGGGCGAGCGAGCCCTGCTAGACTCGCCGCAGCCCCACCGGAGGACCCGTGAGCGATCTCAACACGCTCGTCAGCGCCAATATCGGCCCGATCGTCGGCCTGCTCGTGGTCGCCCTGGCGATCCTCACGGGGGTGCTCGTGGTCGTCGCGCGGCGCGCGCGGCGGCTCGAGGCACAGCTCGCGGCACTCACTCGCGGCGACGACGGCAAGAGCCTGGCCGACGTCCTGGAAGCGCACCTCGACAAGGTGTACGCCGTCGCGCGGCGCCAGGACGAGCTCGACGGCCGCGCCGCGGCCCTCGAGGAGCGGGCCCGCCACACGCTGCAGGGCATCAGCCTGGTCCGCTTCAACAACTTCGATGACACGGGCGGGAACCAGAGCTTTGCGCTCGCCCTGGCAGATCCGGACGCGAACGGCCTGGTCCTCTCCAGCCTGCACGCTCGGAACCAGACCCGCGTCTACGGCAAGGCCGTGGCCCGTGGCGTCGCAGAGGGCGCGCTCTCCGCGGAGGAGAGCGAGGCGCTGCGCGAGGCGACGGACCGGGCGCTCGGTCGCTGACGGAGGGCGCATGAAGCGCCGCCCGGCCGCGGGCCGGCTCTCCACGGCCGAGGGCGGGTGATGGCCCGGGCGGCCGGGAGCGCGACCGGCGGGAATGTGGCGCGCCCGCCGAGGCCGCGCCGCGGGCCGGCGCCGCTCGAGCAGATCCCCGTCTGGTTGGAGCACGTCGCCACCCCGCGGCCGGCCGCGGGGCCGCCCGTCGCGGCGGGCGTGGAAGCGCTCCTGGCGAACCTCAATGCGCAGCAGCGCCGTGCCGTTACCCACGGCGAGGGTCCGCTCCTTGTGGTCGCGGGCGCAGGGACTGGCAAGACCCAGGTCGTGACCCGCCGGATCGCGTGGCTGATCGCCACGAAACGCGCGAAGCCGTCCGAGATCCTCGCCCTCACGTTCACCGACAAGGCGGCCGAGGAAATGCAGCTCCGCGTCGATCAGCTGGTGCCGTATGGCTACACCGACACGCTGGTCGCGACCTTCCATGCGTTCGGGGACCGGGTGATCCGCGAGCACGCGCTGGAGCTGGGACTTCCGTCCGAGCCGCGGGTCCTCTCACGGCCGGAGACGGTGATCTTCCTGCGCGAGCGGCTCTTCCGGCTGGAGCTGGACGCCTACCGGCCCCTTGGCGACCCCACGAAGTTTCTGGCCGCGCTGGCCGCGCTCTTCAGCCGCCTGAAGGACGAGGACATCGCACCGGAGGAGTACCGCGACCACGCAGCGGCGCTCACGGTCGCCGCGGAGACGAACGGCGACACAGCGGGCAGGGCTGCACTTCGCGACGAGGCGCGTCGCCACGTGGAGCTGTCGGCCGCATATGGGCGCTACCAGGAGCTGCTGGCCGAGGCCGGCGCGGTCGACTTCGGCGACCAGGTGCGCCTCGCGCTCACGCTCCTGCGCGAGCACCCCGCCGCTCGCCGCGGGCTCCAGGCGCGCTTCCGGTACGTGCTGGTCGACGAGTTCCAGGATGTCAACCGTGCCCAGGCCCAGCTGGTGGCGCTCATCGCGGAGCCGCACCGCAACGTCACCGTGGTGGGTGACGACGACCAGTCGATCTACCGGTTCCGCGGCGCCGCCACCGGCGCGATCGTCGACTTCCTGGGTCATTTCCGGCGCGCCCGGACGGTGGTGATGCGGCGGAACTACCGGTCGCGGGCGCCGATCCTGGACGCCTCGTACCGGCTCATTCGATTCAATGATCCAGACCGGCTGGAGGTCCAGCGCGGGATCGCCAAGCGGCTGGTGCCGCACCGCCGGGGAATCCGGCCCGCGCCCGTCCGCCAGATCGCCTTCACGACCGGGACGGACGAGGCGGACTGGGTCGCGTCCGAGATCGAGCGGCGGATCCGTGCCGGTGCCCCTCCCCGGGACCACGCGGTGCTGGTCCGGGCGAACGCGGACGCGGACGCGATCCTGCGGTCCCTGAACGTCGCCGCCATCCCGTGGCGCTTCTCAGGCGTCTCGGGGCTCTACAGCCGCCCCGAGGTGCGGCTGCTCCTGGCCTTCCTCAGGGCCATCGCAAACCCGCACAGCTCCGTGGACGTGTTCGCGCTCGCCGCATCCAGACTCTACGGGTTCCGCGGCGATGACCTCGCAGCGTTGACGAACCGCGCGCGGCGAACGAACCGGAGCCTCCGCGAGACGCTGGAGGAGCTCGAGCGCCAGCCGGGCCTCCTCCGCCTGCACTCTGAGACCCGGACGTCGCTGGCACGGCTCGTGGCCGACCTGCGTCGCTACAACGAGCTCGGAAACCGGCACCCGGCTGGCGAACTCCTCTACGAGTTCCTCAAGGGTTCCGGTTCACTCCGACGCCTCGCGGAGGCCGGCACGCCGGCCGCGGAAGAGGCGTTGAGCAACGTGGCGCGCTTCTTCGAGATCATTCGGGCCCAGTCCGACCTCCTCGCCGACGACAGGGCCGTCTTCCTGGCGCCGCACCTGCAGACCCTTATCGAGGCCGGTGACGACCCGGCCACGGCGGACCTGGACCCCGACGCAGACGCGGTCGCGGTGGTCACGATCCACAAGGCAAAAGGCCTGGAATGGCCGGTCGTCTTCCTGGTCGGGCTTGTGGATGGCCGATTCCCGGCCCGGGGCCGGCGCGAGCAGCTCGTGGTGCCCGACGCGCTCCTCCGCGGGACGTTTCCCACCGGTGATGCGCAGGTCCAGGAGGAGCGGCGACTGTTCTACGTGGGCATGACCCGTGCCCGCGACGAGCTGGTGCTGAGTCACGCGCTCGACTACGGCGGGAAGCGCACGCGGCGCATCTCCCCATTCGTGCTGGAGGCACTCGACCTGCCGGCCGGCGCCGCGCCCGCGACACGTCCTTCGAGCCCGCTGGAGCGCTTGGGCGCCTTTGAGTCGCCGGCTGTCGCCGAGCCGGCTCCCGCGAACGCGCGGTCGACGGAGCCGCTGGTCCTCAGCTTCCACCAGGTCGACGCCTACCTGGCATGCCCGCTCCGGTACAAGTACGCCCACGTGTTGCGCGTGCCGACGGCGCCGCATCACGCGATCGTCTACGGGTCCGCGCTCCACCTCGCGGTCCAGGAGTTCCATAAGCGCCACGCGCGCGGCTTGGTGATGAGCGAGGCCGAGCTGATCGCCGCGTTCGAGCAGTCATGGACCACGGAGGGTTTCGTCTCCCGCGAGCACGAGGAAGCGCGCCTGGAGGCCGGCCGCGACGCGCTTCGGCGGTTCCGGCGCACCCAGCTGGAGCCGGGGGCGGTCATCCCGGCCTACGTCGAGCGCGAGTTCGCCTTCACCCTGGACGGGGACCGGGTTCGTGGCCGGATGGACCGCGTTGACCTCATCCCGCTGGGCGCGTCGGCCGACGACGCTGGTCCCCGCGGACCCGACATCGCCGTTGCGGTCGCGGACGCCGCCGACGTCGTCGAGCCGGCGCTGCCGCTCCTGCGCGAGCGAGTCGTGATCACCGACTACAAGAGCTCGGACGTGCGCGATCCAGCGAAGGCGCGCGAGCGAGCGCGTCAGTCGCTCCAGCTCACGATCTACGCGATGGCCTGGCAGGCCGAGACCGGGCGCCTGCCGGATGCCGTGGCGCTTCACTTCCTCGACTCCGGGCTGGTAGGGACGGCCGAGGTCGACGCGGCCAGGGTCGAGCGCGGCCTGGCCGACATCCGCGAGGCAGCAGCCGGGATCCGGGCCGGCCAGTTCGAGGCCCGACCGTCGTACATGGCCTGCTCGTGGTGCGCCTTCCGCGACATCTGCCCGTCGAGCGTGGCGCGCTGAGCGCTGGTCGGGAGGCTAGACTCCCGGACGTGGAGGCACGCGACCGACTGGCCAACCTCGGGATCTTCGGGGCGGCGGCCGTCTCGTGGGTGCTCGTGGCACTCGTCGTCCTGACCCGCGACCCGCGCGAGGATCCCGCCGCGGGGTTCGTTGGGGCGGCGCTCATGGGCCTCGCGATCGGCCTGACCACCGTGCCGCTCTTCTGGCTGGCGGCATTCGGCCGCCACCGCCGCATTTCCTATCGCGGCGACTGGGTCCGCGCCGCACGCCGCGGCCTGTGGGTCGGGCTCGTGGTGGGGCTGTTCGTGGCCCTTCGCCTCCAGGCAATCCTGAGTCCGCCCATCGCCGTCTTCGTGATCGCGCTGGTCGTCTTCGCCGAGCTCACGCTCTCAATCGAGCGCTGAGCCGCCCTCGTCGCATCCCAAGGTGGAGGTCCGCATGCCCGCCCCGTCCGACTTGAAGGCCCGCGCCACGGCCGCCATCGAGGCGAACCGGGACGAGATCCTGGCGCTCTCGCGCGCGATCCATGCCGATCCCGAGCCCGCCTTCGAGGAGCATCGCGCCGCCGCGCGCGTCGCCGCGGCGATCGCCGGCCACGGGTACGGGGTGGAGCACCCGGTCGGTCGGCTCGCGACCGCCGTCCGCGGCCGGCTCACCGGCGGTCTTGGGCCGGACGGGCCGCGGATCGGCGTCCTCGCCGAGTACGACGCGCTGCCGGGCCTTGGCCACGGCTGCGGCCACAACACGATGGCGGCGTCCGGCGTGGGTGCCGCGATCGCCCTGGCGGCCGTGCGCGACTCGTTCGCGGGCGAGGTCGTCTTCCTTGGTACGCCGGCCGAGGAGCGCGGCAGCGGGAAGCAGTTCATGCTCGACGACGGGCTCTTCGAGGGGTTCGACGCGGCGCTCCTCTTCCACCCGGCCGACCGCGACATGGTCAACTGCATGCTGCTCGCGAGCGAGGACGTGGACGTCACGTTCGTCGGGAAGGCGGCGCATGCGGCCCTCGAGCCGTGGGAGGGCAGGAACGCGCTCGACGCAGTCGTCCTGCTGTTCCAGGCGGTCGGGCTCTGGCGCCAGCAGATGCCGCAGCACGCCCGCGTCCACGGCATCATCCTGGAGGGCGGCTCGGCTGCGAACATCATCCCGGACCGGGCAACCGCGCGGTTCATGATCCGGAGCACCGACCAGGCCTACTTCGAGTCGATGCGCGAGCGGTTCCGGGCCCTCGTGGACGGCGCCGCGATGATGGCCGACGTGCGAGGCGAGCTGGTCTTCTCGGGCGGGTCGACGACGATGAAGAACAGCCTGACGCTGGCGGGGCTCTGGCGTGCCAACATGGAGGCGAAGGGGCTCGCCGACGAAGGCGTGGACCCGGAGCACGTCGGCAGCTCCGACATGGGGAACGTGTCGCTCGCGCTCCCGACCATTCACCCGTCCCTCGCGATCTGCGACCCGGGCGTTACCTGGCACTCCATCGAGTCGCGTGACGCCGCGGCCACGCCCCGGGCGGAAACGACGACCCTCGTCGCGGCGTCGCTCGTCGCCGAGACGGCGCTGGACCTGCTGACCGACCCCTCCCTCGTCACGGCGGCCTGGCGGGAGTTCCGCGGCGGGGAGTAGGAGTCGGACGTTCCGCGCGTTATCATCCGCGGGCGCCCCGCTGGACGGCGGACAAGAATCGGCGGCGCCCGCACCGGCCCGGCGTCCCATCGCACGCCTTCGCCGGAGGTTTCCACGGAGCTCGCGGCCCGAGAGGAGCCTCGCGTGACCGACGCGAACGATCCAGTCGACGCCGCGCCCAACTACGCCCACGCCAACGGCTGGGATCGCGAGTACGAGGCATTCGGCGACTTTGACCTGCCGACGGAGGTGACCGCGATGGCGGCCAACCGGTGCGCCATGGAGGCGATCGCCGCGCTCGCAGCCAAGGAGGCGGCCGGGAGGCCGGTCCCCTTCGCCGGCCGCGGGACGCGATCGGCGTGACCCACATGGCCCAGACGCCCGAACCGGAGCAGCTCCCGGACGCGCTGGCGCGCCTCTACGACCTGGACCTGCTGGACGACCCCGGGGACCTGGACCTCTGGTTCGCGCTGGCCGAGAAGACCGGGGGCCCGATCCTGGAGCTGATGGCCGGGACCGGCCGTCTCGCGGTCCCGCTCGCCGAGGCGGGCTTCAGCGTCACCGCCGTGGACCTGGATCCGTCGATGCTCCGGCGCGCCGCGCTCCGCGCGGCCGCTGCCGACGAGGAAGTCGGCCAGCGCCTTGAGCTCGTGCTGGGCGACGTCGTAGGCCTGGAGCTGCCCGCCGCTGGTACGTTTCGGCTCGCCTTCGTGGCCCTCAACTCGATGTTGCTCCTTCGCTCGCGCGACGCCCAGCGGGCCGCGTGGAAGGCGCTTGCCGCGCACCTCGCCCCGGGCGGCCTGGCTGCCATCGACGCCTGGCTGCCCGAGGCTGCCGACCTCGCCCGGTACGACGGCCGGCTCCACCTCGAGTACCTTCGGCGAGATCCGGAGCGCGGCGCGTGGATCACGAAGACGGCAGCCGCGCAGCACGATGGCGCAACGGGAACGGTCGCCCTCACGACGTTCTTCGACGAGGGCGACCCGGGCCAGCCGCCCGTCCGGTGGTTTCGCCGCGACGTCGTTCGCCTGACCTCCGCCGACGAGCAGCGAGTCCTGGCCGAGTCCGTGGGCCTCGAGGTCGAGCTCATCGCCGGCGGCTACGACCTGGAGCCACTCGGCCCGCACGACGACCGCCTGGTCCTCCTGGCTCGCAAGCCCGGTTCCGCGGCCTGAGTCTGGTATCGTCGGCGTCGATGTCCGGACCCGCAAGCCAGATCCGCCTCCTCCTGGTGGAGGACGTGCCGCAGGTGGCCCAGTACGTCCGCGGCCTCCTCAACGCCCAGCAGACCATCAGGCTGATCGACGTCGTCACCGACGGCGGCCGGGCGGCGGCGCAGGTCCAGCAGCTGCGCCCCGACGTCGTCATTGTCGACTGGCTGCTCCAGGGGCGCACGAAAGGCGCCCGCGTCGTGGAGGTCCTCCGCGACGGCGGGCTGCACATCCCCGTGATCGCGCTCACGGTGCCCCAGAGCCCGGTCGAGCCCGACCCGGCCGCGGGGATCGCCGCGGTGATCTCCATGCCGTTCTCCGGCTTCGAGCTTGTCAACATCGTCAACGCAGTCCACCAGGCGGCCTCGAGTGCCGACGGAACGAGCCGGTCGCGCGTGGTGGCGGTCTTCGCGCCGAAGGGCGGCGTCGGGAAGACGACGATCTCGTTCAACCTTGCGGTCGCACTCGTCGTACAGGGCCAGCGCACCTGTCTCGTGGACGCGTGCCTCCAGTTCGGCGACCTCCGCTCGCTCCTCAAGGTGCCCGGTAACGCCCCGTCGATCCTGGACCTGCCCACGGACAGGATCGGCGAGTCGGACCTGGCGGACGTGCTGTGGCGCGACCCCTCCGGGATCGACATTCTCCTTGCGCCGCCGCGTGTCGAGCTCGCCGAGATGGTGAGCGTCCGCGACGTCGACAAGGTCGTGTCACTGTTGCGTCGTGTCTACGAGGTCGTGGTGATCGATATGCCGCCTGCCCTCGGAGACGTCTCGCTCGCGATCCTCGACGCCGCCGACACGATCATCGAGATCATCACGTACGACTCAACGACTATCCGCAACACGCTCGCCGTCGCCGACGCGTTCCGGGCGATCGGCTATCCGGCCGACAAGATCCGGTACGTCGTGAACCGGGCGGATTCGGCCGGCGGGATCGCGCCCGACGACCTGACCCGCGCCCTCGGCCGGGCGCCCGACCACGCGATCGTCTCGGACGGCAAGCTCGTGATGAAGTCCAACAACGAGGGCGTGCCGTTCGTGCTCGCGAGCCCGGACGCGCAGATCAGCCGCGACGTCGCGACGGTCGCCTCGGCGCTCCTCGAGGCGCCGGCACCGGCGCCGGCCGCCGCCCGGCGCTGAGGCAATGTCCGATCCGCGCCCCATCGGCATCTTCGATTCGGGCGTGGGCGGGTTGACCGTCCTCCGCGAGATCCTCCGCAGGACGCCCCAGGAGAGCCTGACCTACCTGGGTGACAACGCCCGGGCGCCGTACGGGACACGGCCGGATGCCGAGGTGCGGCGCTTCTCGATCGAATGCCTCGATCGCCTGGTGGGCCAGGACGTCAAGGCGCTCGTCGTCGCCTGCAACACGTCCACGGCCGTGGCGCTGGGCGAGTATCGCCGCCGCTACGACATTCCGGTCCTCGGGGTGATCCGGCCGGGTGCCCAGGCGGCGGCGCTTGCGACGCGGACCCGCCGGGTGGGCGTGATCGCCACGCCCGCCACGATCCGCTCGCACGCCTACTTCGACGCGATCAAGGAAGAGAACCCCGCGGTCGAGGTCTACGAGCATGCGACGCCGACCCTCGTGCCGCTCGTCGAGGCCGGCGTGCTGGCCGGCGAGGCGGCCGTCGCTGCCGTCGCGGAGGCGTTGGGGCCGTTGCTTGGCCGGCGCGACGAGCGCGGCGAGTTCATCCATCCGCTGCCGGCGTCGGCGAAGGTCGACACGCTGCTCCTCGGGTGCACGCACTACCCGCTCCTGCGGCCGATCATCCAGGCGGCGGTGGGGGAAGGCGTGGCGATCGTCGACAGCGCGACCGCGACGGCCGGGGCGCTCGCCGAGCTGCTCTCCGTCAACGGCCTCGAGGCGCCCGGGACTACGCGCGGGACGGCCGCGGACGCCGGTCGCGCCGGCCACGACGCACCCACCGAGCGGGCCTTGTCTCCCGCGCGCCGGCTGCTGACAACCGGGGATCTGGAAGCGTTCCAGGCCCTGGCCAGCCGCCTCTTCAGTGCCGACTTCCCGTCCGCCGAGTGGGTCTCGGTCGGCGTGGACGCAGCCTGAGGCCAGTGGCAGATGGCGGCGCGGCGGAGCGGCGCGGAGCGCTCAACGGGACGGCCGTCGCGCGGCCTCTGGCAGGCCGGCTTCTTCGTGGGCGCGGCGCTTGGAGCCGCGGTCACCGTACTGGGTCGTCGGGCAGAGGACCAGGCGCGCGCCGGCCTCGTGGACTGGCCCGCGGTCGCCCGACTCGCCGAAACGCGTCTTCGACGCGCCCCGGGCCGGCTCGACGGCCCCGAGATCGTCGCCACCGAGCCGGCGTACGCGGCGGCGATGGCGCGCGTCGTCCCGGCCCTGGAGGAAGCGCTCGGCACGCCGCTTCCCGGGATCGTCGACCGTGTCGCGGTCGTTGACCGCGCGGGCTGGGTCGAGGCGAACCTCGTCACGTTCGCGGAACTCTTCGGAAAGCTGGAGGGCGAGCTCCTCGACCAGCTGGTCCCGCAGGGTGCCGGCCTGCTCAAGGCGACGATGGCGCTCGCGAACCGCTGGGTCACCACTCGCCAGTTCGGGTTCCTGCTGGGTTTCATGGGCCAGCGCGTCCTGGGCCAGTACGACCTGGCGCTCCTCTCGGCCGAGGCGGAGCCAGGGCAGCTGCTCTTCGTGGAGGAGAACATTCGCGCGACCGCGGTCTCGCTCGGCGTCGACGTGGCGCCGTTCCGGACATGGATCGCGCTCCATGAGACCACCCACGCCTTCGAGTTCGAGGCGCACCCGTGGCTCCGGCCGTACCTGGCGGAGCGCCTGGAACGGCAGCTCGGCGCGTTCACGCGGAGCACCTCGTCGCTGGGAGGCGACGCGGCCCGGGCCGTGGGGCGGGCGCTCCGCGGCGGCGACGGCCACTGGTTGGAGCGTCTCATGTCCGACGAACAGCGGGTGCTCTTTCGCGAGACGCAGGCGGTGATGAGCCTCCTGGAGGGGTTCGGCGACCACGTGATGGATGCGGTCGGCAGGGACCTCGTGCCCGGTGTCGAGACGATCTCGGCCCGGTTCCATGCCAGGCGGGCCTCGCGGACGCCGATGGAGCGGGCAATCCTCCGGGTCACCGGCCTCGATCTCAAGATGGAGCAGTACGCGCGCGGCGAGCGGTTCGTCGCCGGTATCGAACGGATCGGCGGCCCCCGGGCCCTTCGCCGGCTGTGGGACGGACCGGAGACGCTGCCGCGCGACGACGAGCTCGATCACCCCGAGCGCTGGGCTCGGCGCGTTCTCGGGACGGTCGCGTGACCGGCCAGCGATCCGCCGCCAACCCGGGGCCGGGGAGTGGCCCCGGCGGCGTGCCCCGCGCGATCGCGCTCTCACCGATCCTCTCGGCGCGCTACCGCCCGGAGGACCTTGCCCGGATCGCGGCGGCAGCGCCAGGCGCGCGGCTCGTCATGCTCTCCCACGAGGGGTTGGCCGACGGACCGGTCGACGACGTCGAGGTCCTGCTCCACGGGTTCCTGGCGGCCGACGCGTACGAGCGGCTCCTGGTGCGCGCGCCGTCGCTGCGCTGGGTCCACTCGGCCGCGGCGGGCGTGGAGCGACTCCTCACCCCGGCGGCGCGTGCGCGCGGGCTCTCCATCACGAACGCGCGCGGCGTCTTCAACCGCCCCATCGCGGAATACGTCCTGATGATGGTGCTGGCCGTGAGCCGCCGCCTCCCGCAGCTCCTCGAGCTCCAGGCGGAGCGCACCTGGCAGCCGTTGGAAGGGCGTGAGCTCCGGGACATCACCCTCGGGATCGTCGGGTTTGGGAACATTGGAAGGACGGTGGCGGAGCTCGCGGCGCCGTTCGGGCCACGGGTGATCGCGATGCGCCGCGACCCGGCGCCGCGGCCGGACGAGCCGCCACTTCCCCCCGGCGTGGAGCTCCGCGGTCCGGGAGCCTTCGGCGACCTGCTGGTGGCCTCGGACTTCGTGGTCCTGACCCTGCCGCTGACCGTCGAGACCGAGGACCTCATCGACGACCGGGCCCTGGCACTCATGAAGCGGACGGCGTGGCTGGTCAACGTGGCGCGGGGCCGCCTGATCGTGGAACAGGCCCTGCTGCGCGCCCTCCGCGAGGGCCGGCTCGGGGGCGCCGTTCTGGACGCGTTCCGCGACGAGCCTCTCCCGCCGACCTCGCCGTTCTACGACCTCGCGAACGTCATCATCACGCCGTGCACGTCGTGGTCCAGCGCTCGGGTCCTCGATCGGAGCGTGGAGCTCTTCGCAGACAATCTCCACCGCTTCGCAGCCGGGGAGCCGCTCCGCAACAGCGTGGACGCCCGGGCAGGATACTGACGGCATGCAGATCGCCATCGTTGGGCTTGCCGGGTCGGGCAAGACGACCGTCTTCAACACGCTCACGCGGGGCAACGTCCAGACGGGCGGGTTTGGCGGAATGGAGCTCCACGTCGGCGTCGTCAAGGTCCCGGATCCGCGGCTGGATCGGCTGGCGGAGATCTTCCACCCGAAGAAGATCGTCCACGCTGACGTGACGTACGTTGACCTGCCGGCGCCGCCCGCCTCCTCGGAGGGCCGGGTGGGCACCGAGGAGCTGCCGGCGGAGCACCTCGCCCGGCTTCGCGACGCCGACGCGCTGCTTCACGTGGTCCGCGCCTGGGACGATCCGGCGCTGCCACATCCGGCCGGCTCGGTGGACGCCTGGCGGGACCTGGAGCAGCTGGATCTCGAGTTCGTGCTTGCGGATCTCGCCGTCGTGGACCGCCGCCTCGAACGGCTGCGGGGCGCCGGCCGGCACGGACCGGCCGCGGAGCGCGAGGCGAACGAGCGCGAGGCGATCCTCCTGGATCGGCTCCGGGCGAAGCTCGTGAAGGGCCACCCGCTTCGGGACGAAGCCCTCGAGATGGAGGATGAGAAGCGCCTGCGCGGCTTCCGGTTCCTGACCCAGAAGCCCGCCCTGATCCTGCTCAACGTCGGCGAGGGCGATCTGGCGACGGCGCCGGGCCGAGTGGCCGAGATGGCTTCACGCTACCCGCACCGCCACGCGCTGATCGACGCGCTCTCGGCACGGATCGAGATGGAGCTCGGCCAGCTGGACCCGGAGGAGGCCGCCGTCTTCGGCGCGGAGCTCGGCATCGCCGAGTCCTCGCTCGATCGCGTGATCGGGCTCTCGTACCGGCTCCTTGGGCTCATCTCGTTCCTGACCGCCGGGCCCGACGAGGTCCGGGCCTGGCCGATCCCGGATGGCTCTACGGCGGTCGATGCGGCGGCTGCCATCCACACGGACCTCGCGAGGGGCTTCATCCGGGCCGAGACCGTGCTGTACGAAGACCTCGTCGTGCTGGGGGCCATGGCGGAGGCCCGCCGGCACGGCAAGTTGCGGTCCGAGGGCAAGACGTACCGCGTCCGGGACGGCGACGTCCTCGAGATCCTCTTCTCCAAGTGACCGGAGGGCCGGACTGCGGCGGAGGGCCGGACCGCGGCGACGGCCGCCTTCCCGGCGTGGAGCGGGGCGAGCCCGAGGTCGTGGTCGTCGGATCCGCGAGCCGCGATCTCGCCGGGGACGACCCGCGCGGCTGGCGGCTGGGCGGCGGTGTGGCCTATGCGGCGCTGGCCAGCGCTCGCCTCGGTGTGCGGACGGCCGCCGTCATCGGCCTGGACCCCCAGGCACTCGAGTCGCACGAGCTGGAGCTGCTCGTCCGGGCGGGCGTGGAGTTGCTTCGCATCCCCCTGCCGCAGGGCCCCGTCTTCCGGAATGTCGAATCGCCGGGAGGCCGGGTCCAGACCTGCGTGGACCCGGGCCGTCCGCTGCCCATCGTCGCCGTGCCTGGCGCGTGGCGGGGCGCGCGTGCCTGGATCTTCGCGCCGGTCGCGGGAGAGCTCGACGATGCGTGGGCGGACGCGATCCCCACGGACGCGTTCGTCGCGCTCGGATGGCAGGGGATGCTCCGGACGCTTCGCGCAGGTGCGCTCGTGGCCCGCCGGGTGCCGGCCCCCGGGCGTCTCGTTCGGCGGTCTGACGTGATCTCGCTCAGCGAGCACGACGTGGCGCCCGGGACGCGACTGGAGGATCTCGCCTCGTTTCTGCATCCGGGGGCGTGGCTCGTCGTCACGAACGGCGCGGCCGGCGGGCGACTCGCCGACGTGACGGCCAGCGGTCTCGGGCGCGTCGCGCGCTACCCGGGGATCGCGGCTGGGCGCGAAGTGGACGGCACGGGTGCCGGCGACACGTTCCTCGCCGCGCTCGTGGCGAGCGTCGTGCGCCCGGCCGCGGGTGGCGCGGCGGCCGGCGAGTCCGGGCCCATGCCGGACCTCCGCTTCGCCGCGGCAGCCGCATCGTTCACCGTGGAAGAGCCCGGCTTGAAGGGCGTGCCGGATCGCGCAGCCGTCCTTCGCCGGCTGGCAGTGCCGGCGGGTCAGTCGTTATCCGAGCCGCCGTCCTCCTCGACGTACTCCGCGAAGGCGCTCCGGTAGTCGGCGTTCGACAGGCCGAGGGCGCTGAACTCGTCCTCCGTCGCGATCAGGAAGTTGTCGTCCTCGTCGGTCGACACGTTGACCGCCGCCGTGATCCGCGCATCGGAGATGAAGAGGAAGGCGTGGTTGCGCTCGAGCTCCACCGCGATCGCCTCGATCAGGGTGTCCTCTTCGTGGTGGCCCTGGAGCTGCTTCCGGAGCCCCTGGACAAGCTCGAAGAAGTCATCCGCGGGCATCTCCTCCTCCCGGCCGAGGAGGACGTCGGAGTAGAGCTCGTCCTCGCCCTCGTGGAGCTCGTAGAAGTGCACCGCATCTCCTTTGCCTGCGTTGAGCCCGGATTCTAGTGGGCGGACGGGTGCGACCCGACCGGCGCCCCGGCAGCGAGGCGCGTCAGTGCCTCGAGCGTGCGATCGACCTCCGACGCGGTTGAGTAGTGGACAAGGCCGAGCCGCAGGACGCCACCGTGCTCGTACGTGCCCAGCCGTTCAATGAGTCCGCGGGCGTAGAAGTCGCCGTCCCAGGTGAAGATGCCCGCCCTGCCGAGTTCGGCTGCGGCATCGGCGGGCGAGATCCCGTCGAGCGTGACGGCAAAGGTGGGCGTCCGCTCATCGATCCGGGCCGGATCCGCGATTCCCCACACGTGGACACCCGGGATCGCAGCGAGGCCGTCCAGCATCCGGCGGCCGATCGAGCGCTCGTAGGCGGCGATCGCGCCCATCGCCGTCACCAGCTCGCCGCGAGCGTTGCCGGTGCCCGTGTCGTGCGCGGCGCCGTACGTCCGGCCCAGGTCGCGGAGATAGTCGACCGCGGCGAGCGTCCCGGCGTACGCCTCGAACGACGGCGTCCCGGTCTCGTAGCGATCGTGGGCCGGCCGGACCTTGTACGCGGGAAGACGGTCGAGGATGGCGGCCCTCCCGTAGAGCGCCCCGAGGTGCGGGCCGAACCACTTGTAGACCGAGCAGACCAGGAAGTCCGTGTCCAGCGCGCGGACGTCGATCGAGCCGTGGGGTGCGTAGTGGACCGCGTCGACGAACGTGAGCGCCCCCACCGCGTGGGCGCGGCGGACGATCTCGTTGACGGGGTTGATCGTTCCCAGCGCGTTCGACGCGTACCCGAATGCGACGAGCCGCGTCCGAGCGCCGAGGGCCGCATCGAGCGACTCGAGGTCGAGCGTGCCGTCCTCCGGGTGGATGTCGACGGTTCGGACCACGAGGCCGCGGTCCGCGGCGACCGCCCGCCACGGCGAGACATTCGCCTCGTGGTCGAGCGTCGTGACCACGATCTCGTCGCCGGCCGCGAAGGTTGCGGCGATGGCACGGCTGACGTGGAACGTCAGGCTGGTCATGTTGTAGCCGAACTTGACTTCGTCCGGGTCGGCCGCGCCCAGGAAGGTCGCGACCGCGGCGTGGGCCGCGCCGGCCATCGCATCGGTTGCCCGGCTCGTGATGAAGGAGCCGCCGCTGTTCGCGTTCATCGTCCGGTAGTAGCCGGTGATGGCATCGATCACCCGGTCCGGGACCTGCGTCCCGCCCGGACCGTCGAGGAAGACGACCGGCGTGCCGTCCTGCTCCCTGCGCAGTGCCGGGAACTGGGCACGGATCGCGGCGACGTCGAAGGCGGGCATGCGGACTCCTGGATGCGGCGAGATCGCCACCGAGCCTATCATCGGGGACCAGTGCGGTCGTCGTCAGGGGCGGGCGCCGTCCCCGGTGCGACGAAGCCGCGCCCCGAGCCGACGGCGGCGATGGGCAAGGGCGGGCTCGAGGGCTGGTTCCGGCATCCCGAGGAGCCGGGAACGCTCGGTTGCGCGTTCAGCGGCAGCGGTCGCGGCCAGGGCTCCGACGTGATCCGCGAGGGCGTGTTCGCGGATCTTGGCGACCTCCACCCACGCGTGAGCGGCACCGGGCCCACCCGCGGCCGCGATCGTCTCCCAGGCAGCGGCTGCGTCGGCGGGGCGCCCAAGGCGGCGGAGCGTCCGGGCACGCTCGGCCCGGATCCGCTCGCGGGAGACGGCGATGGCGGGGGACGCGACACCGTATGGCCACGCCTCCGACCCGAAGGCCGGCGGCCGCCAACCGGCGTCCGCCTCGTCGAGGCAGTCCAGCGCCGCGTCGTGGCGCCGCTCCCGCGTGTAACTGCGGGCGAGCGCCACGAGATCGCCAGCCGGCGCCAGCCGGCGCTGATCCGGGTCCGCGTAGCACCGGTCGAGGTGGACGAGCAACCGGCCGAGCGACCGCACGTCCTCCGCGTTGTGGGTGACGACCGGGGCGAGGGGCGCCGCGCTCCCGCCGTGGATGAACGCGAGATATCGCTCCGGGATCTCCCAGCCGCCGACGTCGCCGTCCCGCCGCACGCCGAGCAGCCCCCGCTCGACGGTGGCGAGCCGCGCGTCCCCCAGGCGGTGACGGAAGAGCCGCCGGACATGTGGGAGGAGGTCCAGCATCCCGGCGTGCACGGGCGCCGCCCGGCGGATGAGCCGGTAGCGCGTCACGAGGAGCGGCCAGTCGAAGCCGCGGCCGTTGTAAGTCACCAGCCACGCATCGGGCGGGATCGCGGCGTCGACCGCCGCGAGGAGGGCAGCCTCATCGCCGTGGTCCGGGCAGAGGAGCTGGACCTGCCGGAAGCGGTCTCCCTCCCACCAGCCCAGGCCGACGAGGAACGCGAGCGTCCCGGCGGCCGTGCTCAGCCCGGTCGTCTCCGTGTCGAGGCAGACCAGGCGCGCGTCGGCCGGTGGCTGGCCCGGCAGCGAAGCCAGGCGCGGGCGCTCCAGCGGCAGCGCGATGGTCTCCGGTTCGACGCGAACCACGTGGCCGGCCGACCCGTCGAGCGCCTCGCCGCCGACCGCGGCGGCGAGGCGCTCCGCCTGGGCCGCGCCCCATTGGCGGCCCGTGGACGCAACGTGGTCACGCCGCGGTGGCGGGTGCGGCGCCCGTGCCGCTCGGAACGCGGCGAGGCGGCGCTGGAGGAGCGCGGTGTCGCTCATCGCGCGATTGGGACCATGACCCGGACCGCGGTCGCCGCGCCGCCGGCCCGGCGCCGGGCGGACGCAGTCCCGTTGCGCCCATCCCACTGCCCGGCCGCGCCGAGCGCGGCGAGCAGCCGGAGAGCCAGGCTCTTCGCATTCACTTCGGCGTCGCCGCCGGGTGGCCGCGGGCCTGTGCAGGACGGGCAGCCGCTCTCGCACTCGCACGCCGCGACGAGCTCCGCGGCGCCGCCGACCAGCTCCGCGTGGCGATCCCAGAGCCGCTCCGACAGCCCCACCCCGCCCGGCACGGCCTCGTAGAGGTAGATCGTGGGCGCCTCGGCGTGCGGCGAGCGAACCTGGGCCACGAGGCCGAGGTCGCGGGGATCCACCATCAGGAGGACGCTCGCGACGGCCTGGAGCGCGCGCCCGGTCCCGGCGAGCGCGACGTCGAGCTCCGCCCGGCGCCAGCCGGCGGCCGCGCCACCCAGGGTGGCCCAGTAGGCCGTGGTCTGGAGCTCCAGCTCGGGAAGGTGGATCTTGCCCCAGCCGAGGTTCTCGTTCGTGACGAACTTGAGCTTCTTGTAGATCGTGGCGCGGCTCGCCACCATCACCTCGCCGTGGCGACGTTGGCCACCTGGGACCTCTGCCTGGGCGAAGACGTCAAGCGGCTTCAGCGTGACCGCGAGCTCGGCCTGCGTGTAGTGATCCACGTCGACGCGCCGGACGTAGGCCTTGCGCTCATCCCAGTCGAGCCGGTCGACGTGGAACTGGGCCGACTCGTGGAGGTAGATCGCGCCCTCGTGGACCTGGGTCTGGGCGGAGAAGAGATCCAGCTCACCGATCACCTTCGGCCGGTCCGGCGTGGTGTCGATGATGACCACGTTCTCCTCGGCAGCCGTGCGCAGGGAGATCGACGAGGCCGGGAAGTTGTCCGGCGAGGCCCAGTACCAGCGGCCGTCGTCGCCGGCATGCACGTGGCCATCCTCGCCCAGGAAGGCGAGGAGATCATCGGCCGGCCCCGGACCGAAGACCTCTCCCGGCGTGAACGGCAGCTCGAACGCGGCCGCCTTGAGGTGGGCGAGCAGGACGTGGAGGTTGTCCGGGTCCACCCGCGCCTCCTCCGGCGCACGGTCGAGCAGGAACTCCGGGTGGTGGACCACGTACTGGTCCACCGGTGCGGACGAAGCGACGAGGACCGCCACGCTTTGGTCCTGCCGCCGCCCCGCCCGCCCGATCTGCTGCCACGTTGCGGCGATCGACCCAGGGTAGCCCGCCAGGATGGCCACGTCGAGGCGGCCGATGTCAACGCCCAGCTCCAGCGCGTTCGTGCTCACCACGCCGAGGACGTCCCCGTTGCGCAGGCCCTCCTCGATCGCGCGGCGCTCGGTGGGCAGATACCCGCCGCGATAGCCACGGACCCGCGCCCGGGGCCCGCCATGTTCCCGGAGCGCCTCGCGGAGCCCAGTCAGGATCAGCTCCACGCCCGTGCGCGATCGCCCGAAGACGATCGTCTGGCGGCCAGCTCGCAGGAACGGCAGGGCCCAGCGCTGGGCGAGGGTGAGCGCGGAGCCGCGTGCGCCCGAGGGCGCATCGATGACCGGGGGGTCCACGAACAGGACGTGCCGCTCGCCCGCAGGAGCGCCGTTCCGGTCGACGACGAGCGGTGCCCGGCCCGTGAGGCGGGTAGCCAGCTCGCCCGGGTTCGCGATCGTGGCCGAGCAGGTGACGATCACGGGGTTCGAGCCGTAATGGCGACAGATGCGGAGGAGCCGCCGGAGCACGTTGCCGACGTGGCTTCCGAACAGCCCGCGGTACAGGTGGAGCTCGTCCACGACGATGACCTGGACCTGCTCGAAGAGCTGGAACCACTTGGTGTGGTGGGGAAGAATCGCGGCATGGAGCATGTCCGGGTTGGTCACCACCACCTGGCCGGCCTCACGGATCGAGGAGCGGATCGGCGCGGGCGTGTCGCCGTCGTAGGTCGCCGTGGAGACCGCCAGGCCGGCCGCGGCGGCGAGGGCACGGAATGCGGCGACCTGGTCCTGGCCGAGGGCTTTTGTCGGGAAGAGCCAGAGCGCCCGGACCGACGGGTCCTCGGCGAGCGCCTGGAGGACCGGAAGCTCGTAGCAGAGGCTCTTCCCGGACGCGGTGGGTGTCACGACGCACACGTCGCGTCCGGAGCGCACCGCGGCGAGCGCTTCCGCCTGGTGGGTGTAGAGGGCGGCGATGCCCTGCTGCGCAAGAGCGCCCCGGATTCGCGGATCCACCCAGGCTGGAAGTGGCACCGTGTCCGCGTCCCGGGCCGGCAAGATGGCATGGTGGACGACGCCGCGGGCCAGGGACGGCTCCTCGAGTAGCCGTGCGAGCACGGCATCGGCGGGAGCGGCCGTGTACGTGCGCATCGTTGCGCCTCCCGTTGGATTCGAACAGATGATCGGTATGGCGGCAGTCTAGCACCCGGATCCGGGCGCCCGGCGGATCGTCCTCGTGGTCCGTGCCAGCTTGTCCGGCACGCCGAGCGGTTTGACACGCTAGCTGCGCGCAGCTACCATCCGGCCATGCCGCCCAAGCCGCCCAAGCCGCCGTCGAGCGTGGCCGTCCCCGAGGTGATCGAGGATGCGGGGGACGCACCGTCGCCGGGTGCCGGTGCGTCGCCCGTTTCGCTGGCCGGACTGGGGATCGCGGGGCTCTCTCGCCGTCGCGTCGGCTGGGCGGCGACTGCGCTCGTCACGGTCTGGGTCGTCATCAGCTTCGCCGGCCAGGCCTCCGAGGCGGCGCGTGCTGCCGAGCGC
>JADGQG010000262.1 GCA_017882025.1 Chloroflexota bacterium | reverse complement strand
TCGGCCGTCGACTATTTCGTCCGCACGTACGGCAAGGCGCGCCTCGTCTCGCTGATCCGCTCGTATGCGGCGGGCCGCACGGACGACGAGGCGTTCAAGGCGGCCATCGGCCTGGACGTGCCCGGGTTCGAGGCGGCCTGGCTTGCCGCCCTCGGAGCGACGGCCCCTCGCCGGTATGGACCCCAGCCCGCGCCGACCGGACCGCTGCCGCCCGGATGGAGCGGCGGGGCTGTCTCGGCGCCTCCCGACGCGGGCTCGTCGGCATCACCGTCGCCGTCGCTGACGCCCGGCGCATCGGCCTCCGGTGCTGCGGCTTCGCCCGCGGGCGCGACCGGGAGCTCGACGACCGGTGACGGCGGACCCGCCGGGCCGATCCTCCTCGCGATCGCGGCCGTGGGGCTGGGCATCGGCGGCATGCTTGGCTACCTCCGCCGCAGGCGCACCCTGCGAGCCGCGGCGCCGCGCGACTTGCGCACCGGCGACGCTCCCGACTCGGGCCCCGGGGACCTGGACCCACCGACGCAGGCCCCATGAGCGGCGTCGCGGCCCGGATGCGGTCGATCCCCACCTGGGAGATCACGCTCTTCCTTGCGCTCGTCTCGCTTGGGTTCCTCATCGCGGCCCAGGTTCGCTCGGAGACGCCCCGGGTTCGGTACACGTCGCAGGAGCGCGCTCCGCTCATCGAGACGGCGCTCGGACTGCAGGCCCAGCAGAAGTCCCTCCAGGTGCAGATCCTCGACCTGCGCAGCCGGATCGCCTCCGCCGAGGTCGCCACGCAGGGCAGCGGCGCCATCGCCACGCAGCTCAACGACGCCCTCTTCCAGGCGCGACTGTCGGCCGGCCTGACCGCCCTCGAGGGCAACGGCCTCGTCGTCCAGCTCGAAGACGCCCCACAGGTGTCCCAGGCGGCCGGGAGCGCCGACCTGCTGGTCACCGGGCGGGACGTCCGCACCGTCGTCGAGGAGCTCTGGCTGGCGGGCGCGGAGGCCGTGGCCGTGAACGACGAGCGTGTCGTGTCGGCGACCTCGATCATCGACATCGGCGGCTCGCTGCTCGTCAACTCCGCCTACGTCGCGCCGCCATACCAGGTGAAGGCGGTGGGCCCGGCGGACATGTACGCGCAGCTGGCGGGATCCGCGAGCTGGGTCGATTTCGTCGCGTCGCGCGCGGGCCAGAACGGGATCCGATTGGCGATCGCGCAGCCGGCCAGCCTCCTGGTCCCGGCCTACGCGGGCTCCGTGACGATTCGCTACGCCCAGCCGCCCGCCTCGGCGGCGCCCTCGGCGAACCCCTAGATGCACAGCCGTGGCAGCCAGGTTGCGCTCGCCGTCGTCGCCCTCGTGCTCGGATTCCTCGTCGTCACACAGGTCCGCAGCCAGGCCGGCGGGACGGGGCTGGAGGACCGCTCGGCGCAGGATCTGACCCTGCTCGTCGCGAACCTCAACACGCGCAACGACCAGCTTCGCGGCGAGGTGGCCGATCTCGGCCGCCAGCTCGATTCGATCGCGGCGGCGCAGGCGCGCGGCGACACGTCGGCCGGCCAGCTCCGTGCCGACCTGGTCCGGGTTCGGATCTGGTCGGGAGTGGACGCGGCCGTGGGGCAGGGCGTGCGCGTGGTGCTGCGCGGACCGGTCACGGCCGTCGTCCTCGAGGACCTGGTCAACGAGCTCCGCAACGCGGGCGCCGAGGCGATCGCCGTCGGCGGCGTGCGGGTCGTGCCGGCGACGATCGCCGGCGGCGTTCCCGGGTCGCTCTCCGTGGAGGATACGCCGCTCTCCGACCCGGTCGAGGTCGTCGCGATCGGCAACGGGGCCACGATGACGGGGACGCTCACCCGCGCCGGAGGGCTCGTGGCGCAGGAGATGGCGACGAACCAGGGCCTCGCGATCGAGGTCACGCCGGCGGACCGGCTCCAGGTCCCGGCCACGGCGCGCGACCTCACGCCGCGGGTCGCCAAGCCCCGTCTCTGAGTCGGGACCTCCGGGTCCGGCAGTCCAGCGCCCGGGCCGCGGGGAACGGCCGCCCACGTCCGGCGGCCCGGCGCCCCGAGTCCGGCGGGTGCTACCCTCGCGGCCGATGCACGCGACCCGCACGCCATGACCCCGCCCATCCCGTTCCGTCTCGGTGATCGGATCGAGCTCCGCCGACCGCACCCGTGCGGGGGCCGAACGTGGGACGTCGACCGCCTGGGAGCCGACCTGGGGCTGCGCTGCGCCACGTGCGGCCGGCGCATTCTCCTCGAGCGCCGCCAGGTCGAGCGCCGCCTTGCGGCATTCATCGTCCGCGGAGCCGAGGACGGCGGATCGTGATCGAGCTCCCGGGCACGACCGAGGCACCGGCGTCGGCGCTCGCCGTGTTCCGGAACCGCCCATTCCTGATCCTGTGGCTCTCGCAGGTCGCCACGCAGGTGGGCGGCAACATGGTCCTCTACGGCCTGACCGTCCTCGTCTTCACCGCCTCGGGCTCGAACAGCGCGGTCTCCATCCTGCTGATCAGCTTCCTGGCGCCTGCCGTCATCTTCGGCGCGGTCGCCGGCGTCTACGTGGACCGCTTCGATCGTCGCCTCGTGCTCGTCGCGACG